>DATENJ010000353.1:0-2243 GCA_035275125.1 Actinomycetes bacterium
TCGCGGTCGAAGCGGAAGCGGCTGGCCAGGCCGCGCTTGAGCGCGCCGTACTCCTCGGCCGCCTGCGGGTGGCCGCGCAGCCAGTCGCGGAACAGCAGATGCTCGGTGAAGTAGTCGCTCGACACCGGGACCATGTGGACGTGGTGGGTCTCGGGGGTGCCGAGGCGGAAGTAGCGGCGGTCGGGGAGCTGGGTCTCGAACTCGGGGACGTACTCGTAGCCGAGGTTGATCAGGCCGGCCACCGCCGGCCCGGCCCGCTCGATGTCCTCCACCCCGACCATCAGGTCGATCACCGGCTTGGCCGGCAGGCCGGGCACGGCCGTCCCGCCGACATGCTCGATGGCCAGGACCGAGTCGCCGATGGCGCTGCGGATCCGGTCGCGCTCGGTGGCGTAGCGGCGGGGCCAGTCCTGGTCGTAGTCGACCACCTCGACCGGCTGGGTCCCGCGGGTGGCCAAGGTCAACCCGCCCGCCTGGCCACGTTGCCCTCGGCGTCCAGACGCGGGAACAGGGCCCCGACCCGCTCCACCCTGGCCCCCCGGGGCAGCCCGCCCCAGGCCAGGTCGGCGGGCAGCCGGGCCTCGGCCAGCTCCCCCCGGGCGCCGAGGGCGGCCCACAGGGCGGGGGCGGCCCGGGTCAGCCAGGGGGCGGTGAGCAGGGCCGCGATCCGCAGGGCCTCGGCCCCGGTGTACAGGGTGGTGTCCAGGGCGAGGTCGTCGCCGGCCTTGGCCAGGTCCCAGGGCTTGCGCTCCGAGAGGTAGGCGTTGGCGGCCCCGACAAAACGCCAGATGGCGGCGAGGGCCCGCTCGTAGGCGACCTCCTCGAGAGCGGCGCTGGCCTCGGCGTAGGCCCGGGCGGCGGCGTCCTGCACGGCGACCTCGGCGTCGGTGGCCGGGCCGGGCCCGGGCAGCACGCCGTCGCGGTAGCGCTCGACCATGGCCGTGACCCGGCTGGCCAGGTTGCCGAGCCCGTTGGCCAGGTCGGCGTTGTAGCGCTCGACCAGCGCCTCCCAGGAGAAGTTGCCGTCCTGGCCGAAGGCGACCTCACGCTGGAAGAAGTAGCGGACGGCGTCGCTGCCGAACGGCTCGACGAGGTCGTGGGGGGCGATCCCGGTGAGCTTGGTCTTGCTCATCTTCTCGCCCCCGACCAGCAGCCAGCCGTGGGCCTGGACGGTGCGGGGCAGTGGCAGGCCGGCCGCGAGCAGGATGGCCGGCCAGGTGACGGCGTGGAAGCGCAGGATGTCCTTGCCGACGAAGTGGTAGTCGGCCGGCCAGACCCGCTGGAACTTCTCCATGTCGGCGTCCCAGCCGGCCGCGGTCAGGTAGTTCTGGAGGGCGTCGACCCAGACGTACAGGACATGCCTGGGGTCCCAGGGGATGGGCACCCCCCAGGTGAAGCTGGAGCGCGAGATGGAGAGGTCCTGGAGCCCCTGCTCGACAAAGGAGACGACCTCGTGCCGGCGGGTCTCGGGACGGACGAACTCCGGGTGGTCGCGGTAGTGCTCCAGCAGCCGGTCGGCGTACTTGGAGATGCGGAAGAAGTAGTTCTCCTCCCGGACGAGGTCGACCGGGGTGCCGTGGATCGGGCAGAGGCCGTCGACCAGCTCCTCGGGGCTGTAGAACTGCTCGCAGGCCACGCAGTACAGGCCCTCGTAGCTGTCCAGGTAGACGTCGCCCTGGTCGTACAGCTGCTGCCACAGGTGCTGCACGGGCACCACGTGGCGCTCCTCGGTGGTGCGGATGAAGTCGTCGTAGGCGATGTCCAGCTCGGCCCAGGTGGCCTTCCAGCGCTCCACGATCTGGTCGGTCCAGGCCTGCGGGTCGAGCCCGCCGGCCGCGGCCGCCCTGGCCACCTTCTGGCCGTGCTCGTCGGTCCCGGTGAGGAACAGCACCCGGTCCCCGTGGGCACGACGCCAACGCGCCAGCACGTCGGCCGCGATGGTGGTGTAGGCGTGGCCGATGTGCGGCAGGTCGTTGATGTAGTAGATCGGGGTGGTGAGGTAGAAGGTGTCCTTCTGGGTCACCGTACGACGTGCCTTTCCGGGGGGAGGTGGAGATCCCGGTCAGGCTAGCATCATCGGTGCTCGCCCCGGGCGTCGAGCACGGCCTGGTAGACGCTGCGCCGGGGCGTGCCGCTGGCCTCGGCCACGGCCGTGACGGCGTCCCTGGTGCTGGTCCCGCCGTCGACCAGGGTGGCGACCTCGGCGGCCAGGTCGGCCGGACGGGCCTTGGCGGCGCCGCCGG
>DATENJ010000354.1:0-10386 GCA_035275125.1 Actinomycetes bacterium
CTCGGCCCCGGGGCCCTGGGCGGCCAGGCGCTCGACCCGGGCTCGGAGCTGGGCGTAGCGGGGCTCCTTCTCCTTCCACATGGCGACCAGCGGGGGGGCGATGAAGATCGAGGAGTAGGCGCCGGCGGCCACGCCCACGAACAGGGCCAGGCCCAGGTCCTTGAGGGTCTCGGCGCCGAGCAGGTAGGAGCCGACCACCAGCAGCCCCAGGATGGGCAGCAGCGAGGCCAGCGAGGTGTTGAGCGACCGCATCATCGTCTGGTTGACGGCCAGGTTGGTCGCCTGGGAGTAGGTGGTCCGCGACATGGCGCTGAGCGAGCCGGTGTTCTCGCGCACCTTGTCGAACACCACCACGGTGTCGTACAGCGAGTAGCCGAGGATGGTCAGCAGGGCGATCACGGTCGCCGGGGTGACCTCGAACCGGGACAGGGCGAAGATCCCGGCGGTGATGATCAGGTCGTGGAGCAGCGCCACCAGCGCGGCCACGGCCATCTTGAACTCCATCCGCAGTGACACGTAGATGACGATCACGACCAGGAACACCAGCAGGGCGATGAACGCCTTGCGGGAGACCGTGCTCCCCCACTTGGAGCCGATGGTCTCGGTGGAGACGCCGTTGGACTCGACGCCGGCCAGCTTGGCCAGCTCGGCCCGGATCCTGGTCACCTCGGCCGGGGGCAGCTCCTCGGTCTGGACGATCACCTGGACCGGGTTGTTCTCGGTCACCTGGACGACCTCGGCCACCGGCCCGACGGCCCGGCGGACCTGGGCCTCGGTCACCGTGGTCGTCGGCTGGACCCGGAACACGGCCCCGCCCTTGAAGTCGATGCCGAAGTTGAGGCCGGGCACGACCAGGCTGACCAGCGAGATCAGCACGAGCAGGCCCGAGATGGTGAACCACAGGCGCCGGCGACCGACGAAGTCGAAGCTGGTCTCGCCGTGGTACATGCGACTGGCGAGGGACACGGACAGGTTCCTCCTTGCGGGGGTCAGACGGCGGCGCGGATGCCGACGAAGCGCCCCTCCTGGAACAGGCGGGTTCGGGTGAGCAGGGAGACCGTCGGCCGGGCGAAGAACCAGGCGGCGAAGAAGTCGATCAGGGTGGCCAGGCCGAGGGTGAACGCGAACCCGCGCACCGGGCCGATGGCCAGCAGGTACAGGATCAGGGCGGCCGCGAACGACACCGCGTTGGCCGAGACCAGGGTGTGGAACGAGCGCTGCCAGCCCCGGTCGACCGAGGTGCGCAGCGTCTTGCCCTCGCGGACCTCGTCTTTCAGCCGTTCGAAGAACACCACATAGGTGTCGGCCGAGATGCCGATGGCCACGATCAGCCCGGCGATGCCGGCCAGGGTGAGGGTGAAGCCGATCAGGTCGCCCATCACGATCACGATGCCGACGTTGAGGGCGGCCGCGATGGCCAGGCCGACCCAGATGACCAGGCCGAGCCCGCGGTAGTAGAGGAGCACGTACAGGAACACCAGGCCCAGCCCGACGGCCCCGCCGATCAGGCCGGCGTGGAGCGAGTCGGCCCCGAGGGTGGCGCTGACGGTGGTGCGGCTCTGCGGGTCGAGCTTGAGGGGCAGGGCGCCCGAGGAGATCAGCGGGGCCAGGTTCTGGGCCTCGGCCTGGGTCTGGCCGGTGATCACGGCCGAGCCGCCGCTGATGCCCTGGTTGCACTGGACGTCGGAGGCGACCGGCGGGTAGTTGATGACCACCGCGTCAAGGGTGATGGCGATGTTCCGCTTGGGGTCGCCGTCGGGGTTGCAGGCCGCCTTGCCGGTGAGGTCCCGGAACCGGTCACCGCCGCGGCCGTTGAAGTTGAGCTGGGTCTCCCACTGGCCGGTGGTCACGCCACCCTGGCCGGTGGTGGCCAGCTGGGGCCGGGCCGAGGAGATGTCGGTGCCGCCGAGGGCGACCTTGCCCAGCAGCAGCTTGGGGGAGCTGGCGTTGGGCCGCAGCTGCCCGGCCTCGTCGCGGGCGCACAGCACGACCTCCTTGTCGGGGTCGTCGGTGGCCGTGTAGGTCTCGGGCTTGGTGCAGTCGACCGCCTTGAACGGGGCCTGCTTGGCCTTGGGGTCGTTGGAGGCGACGATCTCGGTCACCGGGCGGAACTGGAGCTGGGCGGTGGTGCCGACGGCGGCGATCACGTCGTCGGGGTTGGGCACGTCGGGGATGGACACCACGATGTTGCCGCCCTCGAGGTTCACCTCGGACTCGGCGACGCCCTTGGAGTTCACCCGGTTGCGGATGATGTCGACGGTGGTGTCGAGCTGCTCCTGGGTCGGCTCGCCGCCCCTGGGATTGGTCGGCACGAAGGTGACACTCGACCCGCCGCGCAGGTCGAGGCCGAGCCGTGGCTCGAGGCCCTTGACCGCGATCACCGCCCAGATCACGCCGACCAGCGTGAACACGACCACCAGAGGGATGACGTAGCGACGGGTTCCTGGCACGGACGTGGCACTCCTTATGTTGCTACCTGGTTCGAAAAAGAGAGCCTAGCGGTTTTCTCGGGCGTTCGAGCGGCCTACAGCAGGCTGTGGCCGTTGACGGTCATGCGGAACTTGCAGTCGAGCCCTTCGGCGGCCCGGCGGCACATCATCATGCGGACGAGGAAGATCTCGAAGTACTCCAGGATGTCGGACACGCTGGTGTCGATCTGGAGCTCGAGGGTGATGGTGCGGCTGGTGGCGTCGACCCGCACGAAGGAGTGGGTGGCCGAGTAGTTCACCCGGTCGTGGATGTCGAACTCGACCCGCGCGTCCTTGCGGACCCGGGACCGGTGGACGTCGGACTTGTCGGCGATGTTGACCGCCGCCGACACCGGCGACACGGGATGGCCGAGCTCCTCCTCGTGGTTGCCGATGGCCCCGATGACCAGGCCGATGTCCTCGATGGCCATGCCCAGCTCGGTGAGCACGGGGATGGCCAGCAGGGCCGAGGTCTGGGGGTGGTTCTGGCGCGAGATCACGTTGCCGACGTCGTGCAGGTAGCCGGCCACCCCGGCCAGCTCGGCCTGGTGCCGGTCGTAGCCGAGCCGGTCGAGAATGTTGAAGGCGATGTGGCCGACCAGGTTGGCGTGGCGGACACCGTGCTCGGTGTAGCCGAGCCGGCCGGTGAACTGGTCGGCCAGGGCGATGTAGGTCTGGATGACCTTGTGGCCGGCGACCTGGTCGAGCAGGCGGAGCTCGCCGGCGCTTGGCCGGCGCTCCGGGAGGCTCATCGTTCGGGGCGCTCCTCTTCGTCGACCTCGGCCGCCTCGACGACCGGCTCGGGGTTGACCTTGCCCGAGATGGCCCGGCGGTTGAGGCGGGCCTCGACGCCCGGGGACAGCTCGATGGTGACGATCTCGCCGTCGAAGCGGCGGATGGTTCCGAGGAACCCTGCCGAGGTGATGATCTCGTCGCCCAGCTGGAGCGAGGACTGCAGCGACTGCAGGGCCTTGAGGCGCCGCTGCTGGGGGCGGATGAGCAGGAAGTAGAAGACGCCGACCAACAGCACGAGGACGACGAGTGACCCGCTACCTTCCATGGATACAGGACCTCCGGGGGTGCCGATGCGGCGGCAATCCTACTCCGGGAGCCGATTCTCCGTGGCAAAAAGGGAGCCTGGGGCGGGGGCCGCGCCGGTGCCCCTCGGCTCCTCGATCCCGAGATGGGCGAAGGCGGCCGCGGTGGCCACCCGGCCTCTCGGAGTCCGCTGCAGGAAGCCGAGCTGGAGCAGGTACGGCTCGGCCACGTCCTCGACCGTGTCCTGCTCCTCCCCCACCGAGACGGCCAGGGTGGCCAGGCCGACCGGGGCGCCCCCGAAACGCTCGCACAGCACCCGCAGCAGGGCCAGGTCGAGCTTGTCCAGCCCGAGGCGGTCGACCTCGAACAGCTCGAGGGCGGCCTCGGCCACGGCCTCGTCGACCGCCCCGTCGGCCCGGACCTCGGCGTAGTCGCGGACCCGGCGCAGCAGCCGGTTGGCGATCCGCGGGGTGCCGCGGGACCGCCGGGCCAGGACCCCGGCCCCGGCGGTGTCGATCGCCACCCCGAGGATGGCCGCCGAGCGGGTCACGATCGACTGGAGGTCGGCCGGGGCGTAGTAGTCGAGCCGGGCCGAGAAGCCGAAG
This sequence comes from Actinomycetes bacterium, assembly GCA_035275125.1. GTDB lineage: Bacteria > Actinomycetota > CALGFH01 > CALGFH01 > CALGFH01 > CALGFH01. Next base: position 4,112 of record DATENJ010000354.1, read on the forward strand.
CGGTCGCGCAGCGGCGAGGTGATCAGCCCGGTCCGGGTGGTGGCCGCGACCAGGGTGAAGCGCGGCAGGTCCAGGCGCAGGCTGCGGGCCCCCGGGCCCTTGCCCAGCACGACGTCGATCTGGAAGTCCTCCATGGCCGGGTAGAGGACCTCCTCGACGGCCCGGGGCAGGCGGTGGATCTCGTCCACGAACAGCACGTCGCCCGCCTCAAGGCCGGTGAGGATGGCGGCCAGGTCGCCGGCCCGCTCAAGGGCCGGCCCCGAGGTGACCCGGAAGCCGACCCCGAGCTCGGCGGCCACGATCGCGGCCAGGCTGGTCTTGCCAAGGCCCGGCGGTCCCGAGAACAGCAGGTGGTCGGGAGGCAGGCCGCGCCGGCGGGCCGACTCGAGCACGATGCCGAGCTGCTCGCGGATCCTGGCCTGGCCGACGAACTCCTCCAGCTTGCGGGGACGCAGGCTGCCCTCGCTGGCCCGCTCGGCGTCCGAGGCCCACGGGTCGAGCAGGTCGGACTGGTCCATCGGGCCACCCCCCGAGGGTTCCCCGAACCCCTCCGGGCTCACCGTGAGGACCCCAGGCCGCGGAGGGCGAGGCGCAGCAGCTCCTCGGTCGTGGAGGCGCCGGCGTCGGGCGGGAGGGCTGACAGGGCGGTCTTGATCTCGGCCGGGCCGTAGCCGAGGGCGCCGAGGGCCTCGCGGACCTCGGCGTAGGCCGGGCGGCCGGTCTCGTCGGCCGGCAGGTCGGGCTCGCCCTCGCCGAGCTTGCCCTTGAGCTCGAGGATGAGCCGGGCCGCGCCCTTGCGCCCGACCCCGGGGACGAGGGTGAGGGCGTCGGTGTCGCCGGCGCTCACGGCCCGGCGCAGGGCGTCGGGGGCGTGCACGGCCAGCACGGCCAGGGCCAGCTTGGGCCCGACCCCGGTGGCGGTCAGCAGCTGCTCGAAGGCGCGGCGCTCGTCGGTGGTGGCGAAGCCGTACAGGGCCAGGGTGTCTTCGCGCACGTAGGTGACGGTGTGGACGAGGACCTCGCCGTCGCGGGGCAGCCCGGCCGCCGCCTTGGGGGTCAGGAACACCCGGTACCCGACCCCGCCGACCTCGATCACGGCCCCGTCGGCCAGGACCTCGAGCAGCCGCCCGCGCAGGCTGGCGATCACCGCCCGCCGCCCTTCCTGGCCAGCCCCGGCGAGGTCGGGGCGGCCCGTGTCAGCCCAGGCGAGGTCGGGGCGGCCCTGGCTAGCCAGTCGGCGGTCGAGGCGGCGCCGATCGACCCGCCCCCGCCCCCTGGGCCGGTGCCTCCACCCTCGCGGCCGTTCCCATCGGTGGTGCCGGCGCGGCCTCGCCGAACCCCCCCGGCGCCGGCAAGGCCGGCGTGGTTGAGGTGGCAGAGGGCGACGGCCAGGGCGTCGGCGGTGTCGGCCGGGGCCGGGACCGAGGCCAGGCCGAGCAGCGCCTTGACCATGTAGCCGACCTGCTCCTTGGGCGCGCTCCCCGACCCGGTGACCGCCTGCTTGACCTGCGGCGGGGTGTAGGCGGTGACGGCAAGGCCGTGCTCGGCGGCCAGCAGCAGCACCACCCCGGAGGCCTGGCCGACGGTCATGGCCGTGCGCACGTTGGCGTTGAAGAACAGCCGCTCGATGGCCAGGGCTTCCGGCCGGTGGGCGGCCAGCACCTGGCGCAGCCTGGTCGCCAGCTCGGCCAGGCGCGGCGCCACCTCGTCGCCGTCGGTGTGGATGGTGCCGTAGCCGACGGCCGCGACCCGGCCGCCGCGCCCCTCCAGCACCGCCCAGCCGCAGCGGCCGAGCCCGGGGTCGACCCCGAGCACCCGCATGGCCGACCTCCGCTCCTCGAACTGGTGTTTGGCGCAGCCTACCTCCTGCCCGGGACGGGCTCAACCACATCGGCCCACCTCGCGTCCGGCCGCCCTACGCCTGGTTTGGTTAGGTCCCGGTCCCGCCGGGTAGGTCCGCGCCCGACCCCCCGAAGGGAGGCAAGATGCGGATCGGTACCCTGCTGCTGATCATCATCATCGTGCTGCTGGTGCTGTTCCTGTTCAGCCGCCGTCGCGGCCGCCTGTAGCCGACCGCGTCGCCCCGGTCACGTCCCGGAAGGATCGAGCGTAGTATTCCGGACGTGACCGGGAGCGGGCGGGGAACGGGCGCGACGCCCCAGCAGGGGGCGTTCCAGGTCGTCTCCCTCGCCGCCCGGCCCGAGCTGACCCTGCCGGCGCTGGAGCTGCTGGCCGCCGGCTGGCCGGAGTTCATGCAGCACGACCCCGCGGCCGAGCGCCACCAGGCCCGGCTCGCCACCGAGCTGGCCGGCTTCCAGGCCCTGCTCGTCGACCGGGAGAAGGACGAGCTGGCGGCGCTCGGGGTCAGCATCCCCTTCACCTGGGACGGGACCCTTGGCGGCCTGCCGGCCGGTTGGGACGCCGTCGTCGAGCAGGGCATCGGCGACCTGGACGAGGGGCGCCGGCCGACCGCCCTCTCGGCTCTCTCGGTCACCGTCGCCCCCGAGCGCCGTGGCCAGGGCCTGAGCCGGCTGGTCGTGCAGGGCCTCAAGGCCACCGCCGCCCGAGCCGGGCTGGGCACGCTGCTGGCCCCGGTGCGGCCGTCGGGCAAGGGCGCCTACCCGCTGACCCCGATGGAGCGCTACGTGCGCTGGGCCCGGCCCGACGGCGCCCCCTTCGACCCCTGGCTGCGCACCCACTGGCGGCTCGGGGGCGAGGTGCTGGGGGTCTGCCCGGCCTCCATGGAGATCACCGCCGAGGTGGCCACCTGGGAGGCCTGGACCGGGCTGGCGTTCCCCGAGACCGGCCCGTACGTGGTCCCGGGCGCGCTCGTGCCGGTGGCCATCGACCGCGAGCGCGACCTGGGCCGCTATCTGGAGCCAAATGTCTGGCTCCGGCACAGGTGCGCCGGCAACCTGCCGACGTAACAGGCTGTGAGAGTTCGAGCCTGGCAGGGCTTCCTTGCCTGTGGCCTGGCCGCGACGGTCGTCTACTACCTGCTGCCCGAGAGTCAGCGGGTCACCGCGGCCAGCTCCGCTATGTTCGCCTACGGCGCGGCCCTGGCCGTCATCGCCGGGATCCGGCGCCACCGGCCGGCCGACCCCTGGCCGTGGTACCTGATCGCCGCGGCCCTGCTGGCCATCGGCACCGGAGACGTCTTCCTGCTGGCCAGCGCCGCCGAGGACCTGGCCGACGTCTGCTTCCTGGCCACCTATGTCCTGCTCACCGTCGCCCTGCTGCGGCTGGTCAGGGCCCGCAGCGTCGGCCGCGACCTCCCGGCGCTGCTGGACGCGCTGGTCATCTCGACCGGGCTGGGGGTGGTGTCCTGGCAGTTCCTGATGTTCCCCTACGCCCGCGACCCGTCGCTGTCGCTTGACCAGAAGCTGACCTCGATCGTCCTGCCGCTGGCCGACGTGCTGCTCCTGGCCGTGCTGGTGCGGCTGTGGAGCGGCGGGGGCCGGCGGCCGGCCGCCTACTGGCTGCTCGGCCTGTCGGTGGTCTCCCTGCTGGCCGCCGACACCGCCTTCGGGGTGGTGTCGCTGCGGGGCGGGTTCCTTCCCGGCGGCCCGATCGACGCCGGCTACAGCCTGTTCGCCCTGGCCTGCGGAGCGGCCGCCCTGCACCCCTCGATGGCCGAGGTGACCGTGCCCGACCCGCCGGTGGCGGCGCGGCGCCCCCGCTGGCGCCTCGTCCCTCTTGGCGCGGCGGCCATCCTGGCCCCGGCCGTGCAGATGCTGGAGTGGTTCAGGGGACGGCCCATCGAGGTGCCGGTGGTCGCCACCGGCAGCATCGTGATGTTCCTGCTGATCGTGGCCCGGACCCACGGGCTCACCCGCGAGGTGACCGTGCAGGACGAGCGCCGACGCCTGCTCGGCCGGGTGTTGCAGGCGGCCGAGGACGAGCGCACCCGGATCGCCCACGACCTCCACGACGGCCCCGTGCAGCAGCTGGCCGTCCTCAACTACGACGTCTACCGGGCCCGCAAGCGCCTGACCGACCTGGCCGGCCAGGTCGGTGGCGAGGGCCTGATGGACGACCTCCAGCGGACCGACGAGGTGCTGGAGGGCGTGGAGAAGGGCCTTGGCCAGGAGACGCGGGTCCTGCGCCACCTGATGAGCGCACTGCGGCCGCCGGTGCTCGACAACCGCGGCTTGAGCGAGGCCCTGGACGAGCACGCCATGCGGTTCGAGCAGGAGACCGGGATCGCCGTCGACGTCGGCCTCGGCCTGGAGGTGCGACTGCCCCCCGAGGTCGAGACGATCCTGTACCGGATCACCCAGGAGTCGCTCAACAACGTCTCCAAGCACGCCAAGGCCGGGCATGTGACGGTGACCGTCGACCAGCTGGACGACACCGTGCGGCTGCGGGTCCGCGACGACGGGGTCGGCTTCGACGCCAGCAACACCACCCAGCTGCTGCGCGAGGGCCACTTCGGGCTGGCCGGGATGCGTGAGCGGGCCAGCCTGGTCGACGGCACCTTCGAGGTCGGCTCCATCCCCGGGCACGGCACCACCATCGAGGTCAGGCTGCCGACGGAGCTGCCCGGGCTGGAGACGGTCTGAGGCAGCCCCGGACCCGGAAGATTGCGTCAGGTGCGTCTGGAGCGATACGATTGCCTTGATCGAGGACTGGACGACATTTGACGACTCTCCCCGGATACGCCGTACCCCCCCTGGTTGCCGAGGTGTCCCGGCTCATGGTCGAGCACCCCATGGGCGACGCCGTCGTCGAGGAGGTCGACGGCCGCCGGATCCAGGTCGACGGCCACTGGCTGGTCGACTTCGCCTCCTGCAACTACCTCGGGCTCGACCTCGACCTCGAGGTGATCGCCCAGGTGCCGGCCTTCCTGGCCCGCTGGGGGACCCATCCCAGCTGGGCCAGGGCGATCGCCAGCCCCGAGCCCTACCGGCGGGTCGAGACGGCCGTCAGCGAACTGCTGGGGGTCGAGGACATCCTGGCCTTCCCCACCCTGACCCATACCCACAACGGCGTGCTCCCGGCCCTCGCCGGCGAGGGGACGGTCCTGGTCGACATGCGCGCCCACCGGACCATCCACGACGCCGCTGCCGTGGCCGCCGCCCGCGGGGCGACCGTGCGGCGGTTCCGCGCCGGCGACGTCGAGCACGCCCGGCGGCTGCTCCGGGCCGCGGGCTCCGGCCAGCGCCTGGTGTGCATGGACGGGGTCAACTCGATGACCGGTAACCCGCCCGACCTGCCGGCCTTCGCCGCCATGGCCCGCGAGCACGACGCCCTGCTGTATGTGGACGACGCCCACGGCTTCGGGGTCGCCGGCCAGCGCGACGGCTACGACCCGACCCCCTACGGGCGCCGAGGCAACTCGATCGTCCGCTGGTCGGGCGAGGAGTACGACCACATCGTGCTCACGGCCGGCCTCTCCAAGGCCTACTCGTCGCTGCTGGCCTTCGTGACCTGCTCGGCCGAGCTCAAGCGGTACCTCAAGGCGACGGTGTCGTCCTATGTGTACTCGGGTCCGGTCCCGGTGGCCTCGCTGGCCACCGCCCTGGCCGGCCTCCAGGTCAACGAGCGCCGCGGCGACGAGCTCCGGTCCCGCCTGTGGCAGCGGACCCGTACCGTGCTCGAGCACCTGGACAAGCTCGGCATCGCCACCACCAACACCTCCGGCTTCCCCCTGGTCGAACTGGCCGTGGCCGACCCCGCCGACCTCGACGCGGTCGGTCGCCAGCTGTTCGACCGCGGCATCTACGTGACCCTCGCCCCCTACCCGGTGGTCCCCCGCAAGGAGGCCGGCTTCCGCATCCAGCTGACCGCCGCCCACACCCCCGAGCAGGTCGACCACCTCCTCGAGGTGCTCCAGGAGGTCGACGACCAGTTCGGCTTCCGCCGCCCCCACCCCTGACCAGCCCCTCCACACCGTGGAGCCCAGGCACACGGGTCGAGGATCCGGGGGTTTGCGCTGGAGTGTTGCCTCCTGGGTGCACCGGAGGGTCGCTCCGGGGGTGGGTCGGAATTTTGCCTCCGAGGGTGCGCCCGAGTGTTACCTCCGAGGGTGCGCTGGAGTGTTGCCTCCTGGGGGTGGGCCGGTTCGTGGTCACCGTGGGCAAGCAACGGCTTCTGGCCGGGTACGGATACTCCGGTCAGGCCGCGGTCCGGTGTCTTCGATGCGGTGGGTTGGTGGTGAGGCTGCCGTCGGGGCCGCGGGCCAGGTGCCAGCCCCCCTCGTGGACCGCTCGATGATGGGCCCGACACAGCAGGGCCAGGTTGGCCAGGTCGGTCCGACCGCCGTGGAGCCAGTG
>DATENJ010000355.1:0-2110 GCA_035275125.1 Actinomycetes bacterium
GCTCGACCCGGGCGGGATGAGCTGCCGGGTGACCACCACCGCCGTCAACGGCCGGTACCGCATCGTGACCGACTACGTGACCGACCCGGGCCGCGACGCCCTGCTGCTGCGGGTCCGGTTCCAGCCGCTGGTCGGTGGCGACCTCCGGCTGTACCTGCGCTTCGACCCGACCGTGAACGGCAACGGCGGGGGCGGGAGCGGCAACGGCGGCGCCGACAGCGGCACCGTCGACACCTCCACCGGCCACCCCGTGCCGGTCGCGGCCGACCCCGTCACCGCCACCAACGCCGCCAACCGTGACTACGCCAAGCCGGTCCACGTCGCCCTCGACGCCTCCGTCCCGTTCACCGAGGTCAGCAGCGGCTTCGCCGGCACCGGGAGCGACGGGCTGGCCCAGCTCGACCGCGACCACGCCCTGACGGCCACCTACACCGACGCGGCCGAGGGCAACCTGGTCCAGACCGCCCGGGCCGACCTGACCGGCGGCCGCGACCTCACCCTCGCCCTCGGGTTCGGCGCCACCCAGCGGGAGGCGGTCGGCACCGCCGGGGCCGCCCTGCGGACCGGGTTCGGCCAGGCGCTGGTCCGCTACGCGGCCGGATGGCTGGGCTACGACGCCGGGCTGGTCGCGCCGCCGGCGCGCTTCCCCGGGCTCGGCGACGCCGCCGCCCGCGAGCTGCGCCGCGTCTGGTACCTCAGCGCGAACGTGCTCAAGGCCTCCGAGGACAAGACCTTCCCGGGGGCGGTCGTGGCCAGCCTGGCCTCCCCGTGGGGGCAGGCGGTCTCGGCCGGCGACCCCGCCAACACCTACTTCGGCTCCTACCGCGAGGTGTTCGCCCGCGACCTGTACGAGACCTTCACCGGGCTGCTGCTGGCCGGCGACCGCGCCACCGCCCGCGACACCGTGCGCTTCCTGTTCGAGCGCCAGCAGCTCCCCGACGGCTCGATGCCGCGCAACAGCCTGGTCAACGGCAAGCTGGCGCCCGACAGCTTCGGCGTCCAGCTCGACGAGGTGACCTACCCGATCCTGATGGCCTGGCAGGCCGGCCTCACCGACCGGGCCCTGTACCGCGACCACATCAAGCGGGCGGCCGACTTCGCCATCAGCCACGGGCCCAGCTTCGGCTCCGAGCGCTGGGAGGAGCAGGGCGGCTTCTCACCGTCCACCATCGCGGCCGAGATCGCTGGCCTGATCGCCGCCGCCGACATCGCCGAGCGCAACGGCGACCGCACCTCGGCCCGCGTATACCGCGGCGTGGCCGACGACTTCCAGCGCTCGGTCAAGGGCTGGACGGTCACCAGCAACGGCCCCAAGAGCCCCGACCCCTACTTCATCCGGCTGTCCAAGACCGGCGACCCCGACGCCGCCATCACCTACAACGTCGGCAACGGCGGGCCCACCCTCGACCAGCGCGAGGTGATCGACGCCGGCTTCCTCGAGCTGCCGCGCCTCGGCCTGCTCCCGGCCGACGACCCCGACGTGCTCCGCTCCCTGGCCGTGGTCGACGCCGACATCCGGCGCGACACCGCCAGCGGCCCCGGCTGGCACCGCTACACCGGCGACGGCTACGGCGACCGCGACAGCGACGGCCGCCCCTGGGCGCCGACCGGCCAGGGCAGCGGCCACCTGTGGCCGGTGCTCGCCGGCGAGCGGGCCGAGCACCACGTCGCCCTCGGTGACCGCGCGACCGCCGCGAGCCTCGCCGACACGATGCGGCGCTTCGCCTCCGGGTTCGGCCTCATCCCCGAGCAGGGATGGGAGAACCCCGACCTGGCGGCATCGCCGTTCGGCACCCCGCCGGAGGCGGCCTCGATCGGCTTCGTCAACGGCAAGCCGGTCGGCTCGGCCTCGCCGCTCACCTGGTCCGCCGCCCAGTTCGTCCGCCTGGTACGCGACATCGCCGCCGGCCGGCTGCTCGAGCAGCCCGCCAGCACCCTGCGCCGGTACGTCACCAACCAGCAGCAGGCCACCACCCTGACCGTGACCGAGCCGCCCGACAGGACACCGGTGGCCTCCTCGCCGGTCACGGTGCGCGGCACCTCGGCCCCGGGCAACACCGTCGACGTGTCCGCCACCAACACCGACGCCGACTCCGCCAACACCATCGTC
>DATENJ010000356.1:0-3300 GCA_035275125.1 Actinomycetes bacterium
TGGCGGTGGGGAACATCGACTGAAGTCTAACGGCGGCTGGCGTCAGCGGTCCCGCCGGAGCCAGCCGGTGTGGTTGAGCGGCCAGATGCGCACGAACGCCCGACCGACCACGTCCGATTGCCGGACCGGCCCGAAGACGCGGGAGTCCTGGGAGTTGTCGCGGTTGTCGCCCATCACGAACAGCTGGCCGGGGCCGACGGTGGTCCGGGTGCAGCCGTCGGTCTGGGTGCCCGGGTCGAGATAGTTTTCCGTCACCGGCTCGCCGTTGCGGATCACCTTGCCCCCACGGCAGGTGATGGTGTCGCCGGGCAGGCCGATGACCCGCTTGATGAAGTCGCGGTCCGACGGCGGGACCACCCCGATGGCCTGGCCGAGGCTGGAGAAGAAGCCGGCCACCGGGTTGCTCGGCCGGGGAACCTCGACGCCCGGCTCGTCGTGGACGAACACGATCACGTCGCCGTGCTCGATGTCGCCGAAGCGGTAGGAGACCTTCTCGACCAGCACCCGGTCGGAGATGTTCAGGGTCGACTCCATCGACCCCGAGGGGATGTAGAAGGCCGCCACCAGGAAGGTCTTGAACACCACGGCCAGCAGCACAGCCAGGGCGACTAGCACCACCGTCTCGCGGAGGACGGCCAGCAGCCCCGGCTGCTTCTCGTCCTCCTTGTGGTACGGAGGCGGCTCGACCCCGGGCGGAGCCGGCGGTGGGGCGGTGCCGTCGCCCAGTTGGTCGCGCTCGTCGCTGGTCTTGCTCAAGAGGAAGGGCCTCCCCGGCTCACGTCCGGGCGGGGCTGCGCTTCTCCTTGATCTTCGCGGCCCGGCCGGTCCGCTCGCGCAGGTAGTAGAGCTTGGCCCGGCGGACGTCGCCCCGGGTGACCAGCTCGACCTTGGCGATGCTGGGCGAGTGGACCGGGAAGGTCCGCTCGACGCCGACCCCGAAGGAGACCTTGCGGACGGAGAACGTCTCCCGCACGCCGCCGCCCTGGCGGCGCAGGACGAAGCCCTGGAAGACCTGGATCCGCTCCCGGCTCCCCTCGACCACGCGGACGTGCACCTTGACGGTGTCGCCGGGCCGGAAGTCGGGCAGATCGTCGCGCAGCTGCGCGCGCTCGACCACGTCGGTGATCTGCATGATGAATGAGACTCCTTGAAAGCTGAAAACGCGAAAGGGCAGCATAGCGCGACCCGCGTTCGCTCCGAGAGTAACAGATTCAGCCGGGGTCCTGCGGTCCGTCTGCGCCTCCCTCGGCCTGTTCCAGCAGGTCGGGGCGGAGCCGGCGGGTGCGGTCGAGCGCCTGGTCGCGGCGCCAGCGGGCCACCGCTCCGTGGTCGCCGGAGCGGAGCACGGCCGGGACCTCCAGGTCGCGGTAGACCGCCGGGCGGGTGTACTGCGGGTACTCGAGCAGGCCGGCCGCGAACGACTCGTCGGTGGCCGAGTCGGCGTTGCCCATCACCCCGGGAACGAGCCGGGCCACCGCCTCCAGGACCACAAGGGCGGCCGTCTCCCCACCGGCCAGGACGTAGTCGCCGATCGACAGGACCTCGTCGACGCGGGTGCGGACGCGCTCGTCGATGCCCTCGTAGCGGCCGCAGCACAGGATCAGCCGGGGCTCGGCGGCCAGCCGCTGGGCGACACCGTGGTCGAAGCGCCGGCCGTCGGGGGCGAGCAGGACGACTCTGGCCGGGCCCTCGGCCTCCAACGTGTCGAGAGCGTCGAACCAGGGCCCGGGGACCATGACCATGCCGGCGCCGCCGCCGAAGGGGGCGTCGTCGACGCTGCGGTGCCGGTCGGTGGCCCAGTCGCGCAGGTCGTGGAGGCGGACCTCGACCAGCCCCCGCTCCCCCGCCTTGCCGAGCAGGCCGGTGGCCAGCGGCGAGGCGAAGAACCCGGGGAAGATGGTGACGATGTCGACCAGCACGGCCTATTCCTCTTCCTCCGGTTCCTCCGGAAGGAGGCCGGGGACGGCGTCGACCAGGACCCGGCCCGCGTCCAGGTCGACCGTGACCAGCGCGGCCACGGCCGGGACGAGCGCGCTGGCCCCGCCGGGGAGCTCGACCGAGAGCAGGTCGTGGGCGGCGCCGGGGACGACGTCGGCGACCCGGCCCCGCTCGCGGCCCTGGAGGTCGACGACGGCCAGGCCGACCAGCTGGTGGGCCCAGAACTCGCCCGGGTCGAGGGGGCGGGCCGAGGCCACCGGGATCGACAGCCAGGCCCCCCGGAGCCGGTCGGCGGCGTCGCGGTCCTCCACCCCCTCAAGGGTCAGCAGCAACCGGCCCAGGTGGAGGCGGGCGGCCACGATGACCGCCGTACCCAGCGGGGCCGGGCCGTCGGGGTCGCCGACACCCAGCTCGGCGCCGGGCACGAACCGCTCCGGGGCGTCCGAGAGCACCTCGACCGACAACTCCCCCCGCACCCCGTGCGGCCGGACAACCCGGCCGACGACCAGGCGGTCCGGTGGGGTGCCGGGGGCCGCGGACGGGCGCCCGGCCGACTCGGGCACGGTCACTCGCCCTCGGCGAGGACCTCGACCTCGACCCGCTGGCCCTTGGGGGCGCAGGCCTTGACGACCCGGCGCATGGCCTTGACGGTCCTGCCGCCCCGGCCGATCAGCTTGCCGACGTCCTCGGGGGCGGTCCGGACCTCGTAGGTGACGCCCCGGCCGCCGGGAAGCTCCTCGACGGTGACCCGGTCCGGTTCGTCGACCAGCGCTCTGGCCAGGTAGACGACGACGTCACGCATCCTGGGCTACTTCTTGCCCTTGGCCGGGGCCTTGCGCGGCTCGGCCTTGGCCTTTGCCTGGGTCGCCCGCAGCGCCTTGGCCGCCTGCTTGCGCTCGGCCGGGCCCTCGACCCCGGCGATGGTCAGCAGCTTGGCCACCGCCTCGGTCGGCTGGGCGCCCTTGGCCAGCCAGGCGGCCGCCTTCTCGGTGTCGATCTCGACCCGGGACGGCTCGTTGTTGGGGTGGTAGATGCCGATGTTCTCGAGGAAGCGCCCGTCGCGGGGGCTGCGCGAGTCGGCAACGACGACCCGGTAGAACGGGGCCTTCTTGGCGCCCATGCGCATCAGACGGATCTTCACGGCCATGGTGTGGAGTGCTCCGATCTCGGGGTGGCCCGCCCGTCCCGGTCAGCGCCCGGCCTGGGCCGCGCGCGAGTCTGCCGTTCCCCGTTCTCTGTGCCTGCTGTGGCGTCCGGGACCGAGGCAGTCTAGCGCAGGCCCATCCGGCGCAGCTTCTTGGGCGTCATGCCCGACAGCTGCCGCATCATCCGGCGTGCCTCCTCGAACTGCTTGAGCAGGGC
>DATENJ010000357.1:0-15023 GCA_035275125.1 Actinomycetes bacterium
CAGGCACTCCGGGGCCCTCCCGGCCCCCCGGGATCATCCAGTCTTGGCTGCGGTGGTGCGGTAACCGCGGAGGTAGTCGATGGTGAACTGCTTTGGGTAGGGATGTGCCGGCTGGGACGGCTGGCCGTCATCGGGGAACTCGTAGATGCCGAGCATGAACTGCATCGGGTAGGCAGGGGACTGCTCGACCAGCTTGACCAGTTGGTTGTCGACAAAGAAGGCCACATGGTCGGGCGTCCACTCGGCCGCGTAGACGTGGAACTCCGTTGGGTCCATGGCGAGCTCCACCGCGGCGAACTCGTCGCGGATGACCGGGTCTTCGAAGGGATGAAGCCCCATGCCGACACGGGCGTGGTCGGCCGTCACGTCGCGGCCGAAGATCTCACAGATGCAGATCTCGGCCGACCGCTCGGGTTGGTCCTCGTAGCCGATCATCCACAGGGCGACCATGCAGCGGGGATCGTCGATCGCCTTGGCCCGCAGCTCGAACAGGCCGTACTGCGGCGTGTAGAGCCGAGCGGCCTGCTGTGCCTGCCGCACGACCAGGTCGGGGTTGAAGCGCGACTGCCCGACGCGGCGGCCGACCGGGCCGGCGAACACGCCGGTCTGTAGCGAGGACACCCTGGTCTGGCCGTCGAACTCCGGGCACCAGGGCGGCTGGTCGGCCTCGATGTGAAGTCGCAGGACGCCGTTGCCGAGCTGGTACCTGGCCGCCGCTGCCTCCCGGGAGCTCCATTGCGGCAGGTAGTGGGGCAGCCATCGGGACAGGTCGAGGGTGTCGCCGTCGAAGGTGTCCTCGAACGCCAGCTCGTAGCCGGCCTTGCTGGCCGGATCGACCACGCCCCGGCCGCCCGCCATGTCGGACATGCCACTCCTCTCGGTTGACCACTGGCGACGTCATGCTCGCACCTGCGTGCGTCAACCAGCCGCAGCTCCCCAGTGCGCCCGGGCCGTTCGGCCTGCTCGGGCTCGTTGTCCCAGGCTGCGTCAGATGCCGAGGAGGTTCCCCTCGGGGTCGTGAAGGAGGCGGATCTTGGCGGCGACGGGATCGCGGAGGAGGGGGGGCACGGGCGTGTAGTTGAGGCGTCCGGCGGCTGACTGGCCTGGGCCGGCCATGTACCGCAGGAGGGCGGAGAGGACGCGGCCCCTCTCGGGGTCGTCCTGGCGAGCGAATACGATCAGGTAGGTGTAGCTGGAGATCGGGTAGGCGCGCCGGTCGGTGGTGTAGAGGAGGCTGAGGGAGAAGTCGCCGACGCTGGCCACGGCCATGTCCTCGGCAGCGGTGGCGACGGTCCGAGGGTTGGGGGAGACGAACTGGCCGGCGACGTTCTCGACGTCGGCGACGGGCAGGTCCGCCTCGAGCGCGTGGGTGAGCTCGACGTAGCCGACCGAGCCGGGGGTCTGCTTGACGGCTGCGGCCACGCCGTCGTTGCCCTCGGCGCCGGTGCCGGTGACCCACTCGACGACCTTGCCGTGGCCGACCCGGCGGTCGAATGCTGGAGCCCGGTTGGCGAGGAAGGCGGTGAAATTCGCGGTCGTGCCCGAGCTGTCGGAGCGGTGCACGACCGAGACCGAAAGGTCGGGGAGCCGGACGTCCGGGTTCAGTTCCTTGATCCGTGGGTGCTGCCAGGTGGTGATCTCGCCAAGGAACAGGTCGGCGATCAGCTCGCCGTCCATGCGCAGCCGGGGCGAACCGGGGAGGTTGTAGGTGACCGTGATCGCGCCCAGGACCGTCGGGATGTGGAGCACCTCCCCGCCCGCCGCCTCGGCCTTGGCGAGCTCCTCGCGGTTCAGCGGGACGTCGGTGGCCCCGAAGTCCACCCGCCGCTCGGTGAACGCGGCGATGCCCTTGCCCGAACCGACCGCGTCGTAGTGGACGTCGATGCCGGCGCCGTCGGTGGTCTTGGGGAACTGCTTGAACCACTGCTCGTAGATCGGGGCCGGGAAGGTGGCGCCGGCACCGGACAAGGTCGAGCTGCCGCTTTGCGGCGGCGGAGCAGCGGCCGGCGTTTCCGCGGCCTGCTCGCACCCGGCCGCGAACACCAGGACCAGGGTTGCCATCCAGACGATGGGCCGGCGGAGCCTTCGCATCCCGATCAAGGTCCTTCCTTCAGGCGGTTGCGACCCCCACCGCCGAACGTCCACCGCCGGCCGGGTGCGCGGCCACGAATCCACGCAGGATATCGATCCGCCGGAGTAGGAGGCCAATTGCCACCTGCCGCATGACTGCGCAGGACCTCGGTGACCGGGGGGCGGGATAGCATGCGGGCATGGCTGCTCGACCTGGGTCGGTTCCGGTGACGCTCGTCCTCGGGGAGGAGGAGCTGTTGGCGGAGCGCGCGGTGGCGGATGCCGTGGCGGTCGCCAGGGAGCGACTCGGGCCGGGGACGTCGGTGGAGGAGGTCCGGGGCGGGGGGCTGCCCGACGGGTTCGCCATGGGGTTGGCCACGGCTTCGCTGTTCGGTGGGGGGCGGGTCGTGGTCGTCCAGGAGGCGGACGGGCTGGATGCGACCGCCCGGGAGGCGGTGCTGGCGCTGGCCGGCGACCCGGCGGCGGCGACGGCGGTGGTGTTGCGGGCGGCCGCTCCGGGGCGGCAGGGAAAGTTCTTCAAGGAGGTCCAGCGGGACGCCGCCACGGTCCTCGTTGCCAAGCTGAGGCCGTCCGAGCGGTCGAGCTGGCTGCGGGCCGAGGTACGCCGGCTGGGCCGCAAGGCCGACGAGGCGGCGGTGGCGGCGCTGGTCGACACGGTGGGGCAGGACCTCCGGGAACTGGCCGGGTCGGTGGCCAAGCTGCATGTGGCGGTCCCGCCGCCGACGGTGCTGACCGCCGGCCATGTCACCGAGTTCCTGGCGCAGACCGCGGACCGGGGGATCTTCGAGCTGACCGACGCCGTGTTCGCGGCCGACGCGGCGACGGCCCTCGACCGGCTGGACGCGCTGATCGACCAGGGGGAGGACCCGATCCGGCTGCTCGGCTTCATCGCCAGCCAGCTCCGCCTGCTGCTACGGGTCGCCGACCATCCCGAGCTTCCCAAGGCACAGGTCGCGAGCCTGCTCGGCGGGGGAGTCCGGGACTGGCAGGTCGATCGCGCCCGCCGCCAGCTGCGTCGCTTCCGGCCAGGGGACCTGCACCGCGCTCTCGACCTGATCGCCGAGGCCGACGCCCACATCCGCAACGGCACCTCGTCGCCGCGGCTCCTGCTGGAGCTCCTGATCGCCCGCCTCGCCGGCGCCCCGGCGGGGAGCTCCCGCTGACCTGAGGCCGCGGTCCCCGAAGAACGGGGGAGCTGCCTACTGGCCCTGCTGGTTGACCGAGCGGGACAGGCGGGCCTTGTGGTTGGCGGCGTTGTTCTTGTGGATGACGCCCTTGCTGGCGGCGCGGTCGTAGGCGCGGGTGGCGCGGCGGAGGGCGGACTCGGCGGCTTCCTGGTCGCCGGCGGCGACGCTCTCGCGGACGCGGCGGGCGTAGGTCTTCAGGGCCGAACGGACCGACTTGTTGCGGATGCGGGCCTGCTCGTTCTGCCGGTTCCGCTTGATCTGCGACTTGATATTCGCCAAGAAAGGGCACTCCTGCACTGAATTCACGAATTCACGGGGAACCGGGCGAGGCTAGCACAGCGGGTTGCCCGGGCTCAACGACGACCAGTGGGCGGCGGCGGACGGCTAGGATGGGCTGGTCATGCCGACTGACCTTTCACGCCTGCGCAACTTCTGCATCATTGCTCATATCGACCATGGGAAGTCCACCCTGGCCGACCGACTGCTCGATCTCACCCACGCCGTGAGTGAGCGCAACATGCGCGCCCAGTACCTCGACAAGATGGACCTGGAGCGCGAGCGAGGCATCACCATCAAGGCCCAGGCGGTCCGGTTGGGCCATACGGCCGCCGACGGCCGCGAGTACGTCCTCAACCTGATCGACACCCCCGGGCACGTCGACTTCACCTATGAGGTGTCGCGGGCCCTGGCCGCCTGCGAGGGCGCCGTGCTGCTGGTCGACGCCGCCCAGGGGATCGAGGCCCAGACGCTGGCCAACCTCTACCTGGCCGTCGAGGCCGATCTGACGATCATCCCGGTGATCAACAAGATCGACCTGCCGGCCGCGCAGCCGGACCGGGTCGCCCGCGAGATCGAGCAGGTCCTGGGCGCGCCGGCCGAGGAGATGCTGCGGGTCTCGGCCAAGACCGGCGAGGGCGTCCCCGACCTGCTGGAGGCCATCGTCCGGCGGGTGCCGCCACCAACCGGCGACCCCGAGGCCCCGGCCCGGGCGCTGGTGTTCGACTCGCTCTACGACTCCTACCGGGGCGTGATCGCCTATGTGCGGATGGTCGACGGGCGCCTCTCCAAGAACGACCGGGCGCGGATGATGGCGGCCGGGCACACCTCGGAGGCCGAGGAGGTCGGGGTGTTCGCCCCCGAGGCCGTCCCCACCGCCGAGCTCCAGGCCGGCGAGGTCGGCTACCTCATCCCGGGCGTCAAGGACGTGCGCCAGGTCCGGGTGGGGGACACCGTGACGACCGCCAGCCGGCCGGCGGCCGAGCCGCTGCCCGGCTACCGGGAGCCGCGGCCGATGGTCTTCTCCGGCCTGTACCCGATCGAGGGCGACGACTTCCCCGACCTGCGCGACGCCCTGGACCGGCTGCGGCTCAACGACGCCGCCCTGGTCTACGAGCCCGAGTCGTCGACCGCGCTCGGGTTCGGGTTCCGCTGCGGTTTCCTCGGGCTGCTCCACATGGACATCGTGCGCGAGCGGCTGGAGCGCGAGTTCGACCTCGCCCTGATCACCACCGCCCCCAACGTCGCCTACCGGGTGACCCTGGAGACGGGGGAGACGATCATGGTCTCCAACCCCAGCGAGCTGCCGTCCGCCGGGTCGATCCAGCGGATCGAGGAGCCGTACGTCTCGGCCATGGTGCTGTGCCCGGCCGACTACATCGGCCCGGTGATGGAGCTGTGCCAGGGACGGCGGGGCGAGCTGGTGACCATGGAGTACCTGTCCGAGGAGCGGGTCGAGCTGCGCTACCAGCTCCCCCTTGGCGAGATCATCTTCGACTTCTTCGACCAGCTGAAGTCGCGGACCCGCGGGTACGCCTCGCTCGACTACGAGCCCAGCGGGTACCGGGAGGCCGACCTGGTCAAGGTCGACGTGCTGCTCCAGGGCGAGCCGGTCGACGCCTTCTCGGCCATCGTCCACAAGGACAAGGCGTACGCCTACGGCCGGGCGATGACGGCCAAGCTCAAGCGGCTGATCCCGCGCCAGCTCTACGAGGTCCCGATCCAGGCGACCATCGGGGCCAAGGTGATCGCCCGCGAGACCATCACCGCCCGGCGCAAGGACGTGCTCGCCAAGTGCTACGGCGGCGACGTCACCCGCAAGCGCAAGCTGCTGGAGCGCCAGAAGGAAGGCAAGCGGCGGATGAAGCAGATCGGCCGGGTCGAGGTCCCACAAGAGGCGTTCGTGGCCGCCCTGCGGACCGACGAGAGCTGACCCCGATGACAGCTGTGGACAGCCAGAAGCACCCCCTTCCGGGCCCGGCTACGCTCCCCCACCGGGGGACCGAACCTGGAGCCGGGTCGCTGAAGGCTGGGCTGGGAACCGGGTCGCTGGAGGCTGGGCTGGCGGCGCCGCTGGTGGACTCGGGGGCGTTCGGGGTGTACGTGCACGTGCCGTTCTGCCTGACCCGGTGCCACTACTGCGACTTCGTCACCTACACCGGGATGGAGGGGCTGCGGGGGCCGTACGCGGCCGCGCTGGTGGAGGAGGCGGCCATGGCGGCGGCCGGGCTCGGCCCGGAGCCGCCCGAGGTCACCAGCGTGTTCGTCGGCGGTGGGACCCCGACCCTGCTGCCGTCGGGCGACCTCGGACGGCTGCTGGCCCGGCTGCGGGAGCTGCTGCCGTTCGCGCCCGGGGCCGAGGTCACGGTCGAGGCCAACCCGGAGACGGTCGACGACGCCATGGCCGAAGGGCTGGCCGCGGCCGGGGTCACGCGGGTCTCGATGGGCGCCCAGAGTTTCGACGACAAGGTCCTGGCCGCGCTCGGCCGGGTGCACGACGCCGGCCGGGTCGCGGCCGCGGTCGCGACCCTGCGGGCGGCCGGCGTCCCAGCCCTCAACCTCGACCTGATCTACGGCGGACCGGGCGAGGACGCCGGGTCGTGGTCGGCGACCCTCGAGGCGGCCCTGGACCTCGGACCCGAGCACCTGTCCGCCTACGCCCTCACCATCGAGCCGGCCACCAAGTTCGGCCGCCTGGTCGCCGCCGGCCAGATGGCCGAGCCGGGCGAGGACGACCTCGCCGACCGCTACGACACCGCCTGCGCGGTCCTGTCCGCCGCCGGCTACCACCACTACGAGGTCTCCAACTGGGCCACGGACGTCCCGGCGACGGCGGGTCGGGGACCGGGCGGCGTCGAAATCCCGTTCCATGCCAGCCGGCACAACCTGACCTACTGGCGGCGGGGCCGGTACCTCGGGCTGGGCGCCGGGGCGCACGAGTTCGACGGGGCGACCCGCCGCTGGAACGTCGACGGGGTGCCGGCGTATCTGGCGGCGGTCCGGGAGCAGCGGCGGCCGACCTCGGGGGAGGAGCGGCTCGACCCCGGACAGGCCCGCTTCGAGGCGCTGGCGCTGCGGCTGCGGACGGTCGAGGGGCTCGAACCGGGCGAGGCCAGGAGTCTCGGGGCCGACCCCTCAGGAACACAAGCTCAGGAGCTGCGACGGGCCGGCCTGCTGGCCCCCGGACCTGGGCTGCGGCTGACCGACAAGGGCATGTTCCTGCACGGTGAGGTGGTCGCCCGGCTGGCTTAGCACTCGCCTACCTTGACTGCTACGCTGCCGAACATGGATCGTCTTGGGCAGGGAGGGGCGGCCATGGACCTCGATGAGCGAAAAGCGCGGCTCTTGCGCGCGGTGGTGCATGAGTTCATCTATACCGAGAAGCCCGTCGGGTCCAAGAGCCTGACCGAGCGCTACTCGCTCGGCGTCTCGCCGGCCACCATCCGCAACGAGCTGGCCGTGCTCGAGGAGCAGGGCTACCTGGCGCATCCCCACACCAGCGCCGGGCGCATCCCCACCGACCGGGGCTACCGGTTCTACGTCGACGCCCTCTCGGGGGTCGGGGAGCTGGCCCGGGCCCAGGAGGAGACCATCGCCAGGTTCTTCGAGGGGGCGGCCGACCTGGAGGAGACGCTCCAGCGGACCTCGCTGCTGCTGTCCAGCCTGACCCACTACACGGCCATGGTGGCCCCGCCGGCCCTCGACCGGTCCCGGCTGCGCCACATCGAGGTCGTCGGCCTTGGCCGGCACGTGATCATGCTGGTCCTGATCGTCGACTCCGGGCGGGTGGAGAAGCGGCTGGTCGAGACGGCCGAGGAGATCTCCACCGAGGACCTGGAGGTGCTGCGCCGCCAGCTCAACGAGCGTCTGGCCAACGAGCGCCTCTCCCGGGCCGAGCTGATCCTCGACGCCATGAGCGACGAGGTCCCGCCCCAGCGCCGGGCCCTGTTCCAGACCCTGGCCGCGGCCATCGGCCAGTTCGTCGGCGACCAGACCAGCGAGCGGGTCTGGCTCGGCGGGCAGGCCAACATCGCCGGGCCGGGGGCCTTCGACGGCATCGAGACCGTCCGCCGGGTCTACGAGGCCCTCGAGCAGCAGGTGCTGGTGCTGCGCATGCTCCAGGCCACCCTGGGCCGCGACGACGCGGTGTCGGTGGTGATCGGCTCGGAGAACACGGTCGAGGGGATGGAGGCCTGCTCGCTGGTCACCTCCGCCTACCTGGCCGGCGACGCCAGCGGCTCCATCGGCGTCCTCGGCCCGACCCGGATGGACTACCTGCGGGCCATGGCAGCCGTCCAGGCGGTGGCCCGCTACCTGGGCGACGCCTTCGAGGGAGACGGGTAATCGGGTGAGCGACTACTACCAGCTGCTGGAGGTCGACCGGGGCGCCGGGCCCGAGGACATCAAGCGCGCCTACCGGCGGCTCGCCCGTCAGTACCACCCCGACGTGAACGGCAACGACCCGGACTCGGCCGAGCGCTTCAAGGAGATCAACAAGGCCTACAGCGTCCTGTCCGACCCCGACAAGCGCCAGCGCTACGACACCTACGGCGAGGCCGGGGTCGAGGGCATGGGCGGCCAGGGGGCCGACCCGTTCTCGACCTTCGGGGCGTCCTTCGACGACCTGCTCGGCCAGTTCTTCGGCGGCGGCGGCGACCCGTTCGGCGGGGGCCGCACCCGGGCCCGCTCGAGGGCCCGGCGGGGCGAGACCATCGGCATGCGGCTGCGCCTGCCCTTCACCGAGGCCATCTTCGGCACCTCCAAGGACGTCCGGGTCCGGGCCGCGACCACCTGCGGGCGCTGCGCCGGGTCGGGGGCCAAGCCGGGCACCGAGCCGACCGTCTGCTCGCGCTGCAACGGCTCCGGCCAGCAGCGGACCGTCCGCCAGTCACTGCTCGGCCAGCTGGTCACGGCCACCACCTGCCCGGTCTGCTCCGGCACCGGCCAGGAGATCCGCTCACCCTGCCCGGAGTGCAACGGCCAGGGGCTGATGATGGAGGACTCCACCCTCACCATCGACATCCCCCCGGGCCTTGAGGACGGCAGCCAGATCCGCTACCAGGGCCGCGGTCACGCCGGCCAGTACGGCGGGCCGGCGGGCGACCTGATCGTCGAGCTGGCCGTCGACGCCCACCCGGTCTTCGACCGGCGCGGCGACGACCTGATCTGCAGCGTCGAGATCCCGATGACGGTGGCCGCCCTCGGCGGCAGCGTCCCCCTGGAGACCCTTGACGGCAAGGAGACGGTCGAGGTCGAACCGGGCACCCAGTCGGGTGAGGTCAAGCGCTTCCGCAAGAAGGGCGTGCCCCACCCCGACGGCCGGGGCCGTGGCGACCTGCTGGTCCAGGTGGCGGTGGTCACCCCGACCCACCTCGGCGAGCAGCAGCGGGCCCTGATCCGCCAGCTGGCCCAGCTCCGCGGCGAGGAGGTCGAGCCCCAGAGCGGCGGCCTGTTCGCGCGGCTCAAGGGCGGCGGCCGCTGAGCACCGCGGCCGACAGCGAGGGGCTGCGCTACGACAGCCCTGTTGGCCGCTGGGTCCTGCTGGCCACGGTGCTCGGGTCGGGCATCGCCTTCCTCGACACCACCGTCGTCAACGTCGCCCTGCCGACCATCGGCGAGGACCTGGACGCCGGCATCTCCAGCCTCCAGTGGGTGGTCAACGCCTACACCCTCACCCTGTCCGGGTTCCTGCTGCTCGGCGGGTCGCTCGGCGACCACTACGGCCGCCGGCGGGTGTTCGTCATCGGGGTGATCTGGTTCGCGGCGGCCTCGCTGCTGTGCGGGCTCGCCCCGACCGACGAGGCCCTGGTCGCGGCCCGCGCCCTCCAGGGCGTCGGCGGGGCCCTGCTCACCCCGGGCAGCCTGGCCATCATCGAGGCCAGCTTCCGGCGTGAGGACCGCGGCCCGGCCATCGGCGCCTGGTCGGGGCTGGGCGGGGTGACGGCCGCGATCGGCCCGTTCCTCGGCGGCTGGCTGGTCCAGGCGGCGACCTGGCGGCTCATCTTCCTGATCAACCTGCCCCTGGCCGCCGTGGTGGTCTGGGTGTCGCTGCGCCACGTGCCCGAGACCCGCGACCCGGGCGCCACCGGCCGCCTCGACTGGGGCGGGGCCGCCCTGGCCGCGGCTGGCCTGGCCGGGGTCGTCTACGCCCTCACCGACGGCCCGGCCCAGGGCTGGACGTCGCCGGTGATCCTGGCCACCGGCCTCGGCGGGGTGGTCGCCCTGATCGCCTTCGTGCTCTGGGAACGGCGCGTCCAGGCCCCCATGCTGCCCCTCGACATCTTCGCCTCGCGCCAGTTCACCGCGGCCAACCTGGTCACCTTCGTGGTCTACGGCGCGCTGGGCGGGTCGCTGTTCCTCCTGCCCATCCAGCTCCAGCGGGTGGTCGGCTACTCGCCGCTCGCCTCCGGGGTGGCGCTGGTCCCGATCACCGTCCTCCTGCTGCTGCTGTCGGCCAGGTCGGGCCGCCTGGCCTCCCGGATCGGGCCGCGGCTGCCCATGACCATCGGGCCGCTGCTCGTGGCGGCCGGGTTCGCCCTGTTCACCCGCGTCGGCCCCGGGGCCAGCTACCTGGTCGACATCCTGCCGGCGTCGCTGGTGTACGGGTTCGGGCTGGTCCTGACGGTGGCCCCGCTGACCTCGACGGTGCTCTCGGCCGCCCCGGCCGAGCACGCCGGGATCGCCTCGGCGGTCAACAACGACGTCGCCCGGACCGCCGGGCTGCTGGCCGTGGCCGTCCTGCCGGTGGCGGCCGGGATCTCGGGCGCGGACGCCCTCGAGCCGGCCAACTTCGCCGCCGGGTTCCGGTCGGCCATGATCATCGCCGCCGTCCTGTGCGCGGCCGGCGGGGTGCTGGCCTGGTTCGCCATCCGCAACCCCGAGCCGGAGCCGGAGCGCGACCACCACCTCAGCTGCCCGCTCGGCGCCCCGTCCCCGGCCGCCCGCGGCTCCTGACTCCGCGGTGTGAGATCCGCGTCGACGTGGTAGACCGGTAGCGTTGACGGCGGGGTCCCACCCTCTGGGAGGCGATGCGGTTGGCCAAGCGGCTTCCGGTCTGGCCGATCCTGCGCCAGCTCCGCGGCGACGACCGGCTCGGGCTCGGGGAGGCCGCCCAGTCCACCCGCTCGGCCGCGCTCCAGCCCCGGACCGTCGAGGCCGACCGGGTGGCCCGCTCGGTCTGCCCCTACTGCGCCGTCGGCTGCGGTCAGCGGGTGTTCGTCAAGGACGAGCAGGTCATCCAGATCGAGGGCGACCCCGACAGCCCGATCAGCCGGGGACGGCTCTGCCCCAAGGGCGCCGCCTCCAAGAGCCTGGTCACCGGCCCGCTCCGGGAGACCAAGGTCAAGTACCGCCGGCCGCACGGGACCGACTGGGAGGAACTGGACCTCGAGACGGCGATGGACATGATCGCCGACCGGGTCCTAGCCGCCCGGGAGGCGACCTGGCAGGACCGCGAGGGCGACAAGCTGTACCGGCGCACCCTCGGGTTCGCCAGCCTGGGTGGGGCGACCCTCGACAACGAGGAGAACTACCTCATCAAGAAGCTGTTCACCGCGCTGGGGGCGATCCAGATCGAGAACCAGGCGCGGATATGACACAGCTCCACCGTCCCCAGTTTGGGGACCTCGTTCGGCCGCGGCGGCGCGACCACGTTCCCCGGCGACCTGGCCAACTCGGACTGCATCCTCATCCAGGGGTCCAACATGGCCGAGTGCCACCCCGTGGCCTTCCAGTGGGTGGTCGAGGCCAAGCAGCGTGGGGCCAAGGTGATCCACGTCGACCCGCGCTTCACCCGCACCAGCGCCCTTGCCGACGTACACGTGCCGCTGCGGGCCGGCACCGACATCGTGTTCCTCGGCGCGATCATCAACCACGTGCTGGAGAACGAGCGCTGGTTCCGTGAGTACGTGGTCCGCTACACCAACGCGGCCGTGATCATCAACGAGGACTTCGCCGACACCGAGGACCTGGACGGGCTGTTCAGCGGCTTCGACCCCGAGCAGGGCACCTACGACGACACCAGCTGGCAGTACGCCGGCACCGGGGACTCCGAGCACGCCGAGGGCGAGCACGAGAGCGAGACCGGCCAGCACTTCGGCGCCCTCGGCGCCCCCAGCGGGGCGGCGGAGCCGCCCCAGCAGGACGAGACCCTCCAGCACCCGCGCTGTGTGTTCCAGCTGCTGCGCCGGCATTTCCGCCGTTACACCCCCGAGCTCGTCGAGCGGGTCTGCGGCGTCCCCGCCGACCAGTTCCTGCAGGTGGCCGAGCTGCTGTGCGAGAACTCGGGCCGGGAGCGGACGACCAGCTTCGCCTATGCGGTCGGCTGGACCCAGCACTCGGTCGGAGCCCAGTACATCCGCACCGCGGCCATCCTCCAGCTGCTGCTTGGCAACATCGGCCGGCCGGGGGGCGGGATCATGGCCCTGCGGGGCCACGCCGCCATCCAGGGCTCAAGCGACATCCCGACCCTGTACAACCTGCTGCCCGGCTACATCCCCATGGCCCACGCCGAGGGCTACCCGGACCTGGCCACCTACATCGAGAAGCACACCAAGAAGGGCGGCTTCTGGGGCCACATGGACAGCTACCTCATCAGCCTGCTCAAGGCCTGGTGGGGCGAGAAGGCGACCGCCGGCAACGACTGGTGCTTCGACTACCTGCCGCGCATCTCCGGCGACCACTCCACCTACCAGACGGCCATGGACATGCTCGACGGCAAGGTCCGCGGGTTCTTCCTGCTGGGGGAGAACCCGGCCGTCGGGTCGGCCAACTCGCGGCTGCACCGCCTGGCCATGGCCAGGCTCGACTGGCTGGTCGTGCGCGACCTGGTCGAGATCGAGTCGGCCAGCTTCTGGCGCGACGCCCCCGAGATCGAGTCGGGCGAGCTGCGGACCGAGGACATCGGCACCGAGGTGTTCCTGCTGCCGGCCGCCTCCCACGTGGAGAAGGAGGGGTCGTTCACCAACACCCAGCGGCTGCTCCAGTGGCGCGAGAAGGCCCTCGACCCCAAGGGCGACTGCCGCTCCGACCTCTGGTTCATGTACCACCTTGGACGGATCGTCCGGGAGAAGCTGGCCGGCTCCGGCGACCCCAAGGACCGGCCCGTCCTTGACCTCACCTGGGACTACCCGACCTCCGGCCCTCATGACGACCCGGACGCCGAGTCGGTCCTGCGCGAGATCAACGGCTGGGGACCGGACGGCCGCGCCCTGTCCGCCTTCACCCAGCTCAAGGCGGACGGCTCGACGGCCTGCGGCTGCTGGATCTACTGCGGCTGCTACGCCGGCGAGGTCAACCAGGTGGCCCGCCGCAAGCCGCGCGACCAGCAGAGCTGGGTCGCGCCCGAATGGGGCTGGGCCTGGCCGGCCAACCGGCGCCTCCTCTACAACCGGGCCTCGGCCGACCCCGACGGCCGGCCCTGGTCGGAGCGCAAGCGCTATGTCTGGTGGGACGAGCAGGCGGGGGAGTGGACCGGAGAGGACGTGCCCGACTTCCCCAAGACCAAGCGGCCCGACTACCGGCCGCCCGACGGGGCCGAGGCCGAGGACGCCAACCGCGGCGACGAGCCGTTCATCATGCAGGTCGACGGGCGGGGGGCGCTGTTCGTCCCCTCCGGCCTCCAGGACGGGCCCCTGCCAGCCCACTACGAGCCAAAGGAGACCCCGTTCGCCAACCCGCTCTACGGCCAGCAGCAGAACCCGACCCGCCAGGAGTACGCGCGGCCCGGCAACCGCTACCACCCGCCCCCCGGCGACGCGGCCGCCGAGACCTACCCGTACGTGTTCACCACCTACCGGCTGACCGAGCACCACACCGCCGGGGGCATGAGCCGGTTCCAGGCCTACCTCTCGGAGCTCCAGCCGGAGATGTTCTGCGAGGTCAGCCCGGAGCTGGCCGCCGAGCGGAACCTGGTC
The DNA here is from genome assembly GCA_035275125.1 of Actinomycetes bacterium. Lineage (GTDB taxonomy): Bacteria > Actinomycetota > CALGFH01 > CALGFH01 > CALGFH01 > CALGFH01. Next base: position 13,469 of record DATENJ010000357.1, read on the forward strand.
CACGGCGGCTGGGCGACGATCATCACCGCCCGGGCCGCCATCGAGGCCCGGGTGCTGGTGACCGAGCGGGTGCGGCCGCTCACGGTCGAGGGCCGCACCGTGCACCAGGTCGGCCTGCCCTACCACTGGGGCAACCGTGGGCTGGCCACCGGCGACGCCGCCAACGACCTGCTGTCGATCGTGCTCGACCCCAACGTCCACATCCAGGAGGCCAAGGCGGCGACCTGCGACATCCGGCCCGGCCGGCGCCCACGCGGGCCCGCCCTGCCCCAGCTGGTGGCCGACTACCGGGTCCGGGCCGGCCTGGAGAGCGATGCCCATGAAGGTTGACCTGCCCACGCCCACCTTCGGCGGCGGCTACGACGGCCAGGCCCAGCCGCGGATGGGGTTCTTCACCGACACCTCGGTCTGCATCGGCTGCAAGGCCTGCGAGGTCGCCTGCAAGGAATGGAACCTTGTCCCCCAGGACGGCCCCCTCAGCCTGAGCGGCAACTCCTACGACAACACCATGGCGCTCGGGGCGAGCACCTGGCGCCACGTCGCCTTCGTCGAGCAGCAGCGAGGCGACCAGGGGCTGCGCTGGCTGATGAGCTCGGACGTGTGCAAGCACTGCAGCTCGGCCGCGTGCCTCGAGGTCTGCCCGACGGGGGCGCTGTTCCGGACCGAGTTCGGCACCGTGGTGGTGCAGCCCGACGTCTGCAACGGCTGCGGCTACTGCGTGCCCGCCTGCCCGTTCGGGGTGATCGACCGGCGCGAGGACGATGGCCGGGCCTTCAAGTGCACGCTCTGCTACGACCGGCTGCGCGACGGGCTGGAGCCGGCCTGCGCCAAGGCCTGCCCGACCGACTCGATCCAGTTCGGCGAGCTCGACCAGCTGCGCGACCGGGCCAGGGAGCGGGTGGCCACCCTGCACGAGGCCGGGGTCGCCGAGGCCCGCCTGTACCTGGAGGACGAGCAGGACGGCATCGGCGGGGCGGGGGCGTTCTTCCTGCTGCTGGACGAGCCCGAGGTGTACGGCCTCCCCCCCGACCCGGTGTCCACCACCCGCGACCTGCCGGCCCTGTGGCGGGCGGCCGCGCTCGCCGCCGGGACGCTGGCGGCCGCGGTGGCCGCGTCGTTCCTGGAGCGGCGCCGGTGAGCGGGCCCGGCGGGAACGGCCAGGGAGGTCCCAGGGACCGGCGTACCGGGACCCGGGTCCGGGGGTCGATGGTGCCCGAGGCCCAGCCCCAGTCGTACTACGGCCGGCCGATCATCAAGGAACCGGTGTGGACCTGGGAGGTCCCCTGGTACTTCTTTACCGGCGGCCTGGCCGGGGCCTCGGCCTCGCTCGGGCTGCTGGCCCGCCTGACCGGCAACCACCGGCTGGCCAGGACCGCCTTCACCGTCTCGGGGGCCGGGGTGACCGCCGGGGTGCCCCTGCTCGTCTCCGACCTGGGCCGGCCCGAGCGTTTCCCCTACATGCTGCGGGTGTTCAAAGTGACCTCGCCGCTCAGCGTCGGGAGCTGGGTCCTGGCCGCCATGGGGCCGGCGGCGGCCGGCGCCGCCGTCGCCGACC
>DATENJ010000358.1:0-3521 GCA_035275125.1 Actinomycetes bacterium
CACGATGGTCTCGTTCGGTGACATCTACTTCAACTTCAACTTCTCCACCCAGTTCGCCTACTTCCTGACCAACGACCTCGGGGTGGACATCACCTCGAACTCCTACGGCGAGTCGGAGCTCGACAACGACCCGCTGGACGCCAGCAGCCAGGAGGCCGACATCTGGTCGACCGCCTTCGGCAACCGCACCACCGCGGTCCATTCCAGCGGCAACGGCGCCCCCGGCTTCGGCACCACCACCCCCGCCTCGCCGGTCACCGGCATCGGGGTTGGCGCCTCCACCCAGTTCGGCGGCACCGGCTGGGACTCGATCAAGAGCTACCGGCAGGTCAACGACAACGACGTCGCCAACTGGTCCGACCGCGGGCCCGGCGCCAACGGCTCCAACGGCATCGACCTGGTCGCCGACGGCGCCTACTCTCCGGGCAGCGTGCCGGTGAACGCGATCCAGGACGGCACCCTGGCCTGGGAGACCTGGGGCGGCACCAGCCGCTCGACCCCGGTGGCCGCCGGGGCGGCGGCGCTGGTGTACCAGGCATGGCGGGCCGCGCACCCGGGCACCGCGATCCCGGAGAACTTCGGCGACAAGGTCAGGGAGTTCCTCAAGTCTGGCGCCAAGGACCTCGGCTACGAGTCCTACATCCAGGGCTCCGGCTCGCTCGACGCCGGCCGGGCGGTGCGCCTGGCCAGGGGCAGGAGCGCCACCGTGAGCCCCGACGAGTGGCGGCCGGGGGACTTCCAGGGCCAGGAGTACCGTGCCTTCCCGCAGCTGCTCGCCCCGGGCGAGAGCGCCAGCCAGCGCTTCACGCTCGACGGCCCCGGCAGCTACGAGGTCTCCGACCGGGTGCTGCGGCGCACCGACAGCACCAGCCTCAACTTCACCACCTCGAACGTCGGCAACGAGACCCCCGTCCTGTTCAACGCGCCCAACTACCTGATCGACATCACCAAGCTGGTGAAGGCGCATCCCAGCGCCGACCTGATGGTCATCCGGGCGAACTATCCGTACAACCAGTTCGACCCGGACGACGACTACAGCGCCGACCAGCAGTGGCGCATGGTCACCTACAACTGGACCGACCAGAACCGCGACCGGCGGCTGTTCACCGACCGCGACCGCGACGGCACCCTCGACGAGTTCCCCTCGGCCGAGACCAACATCGACGGCGACCCGATCCCCGACTTCAGCAAGTCGGAGATCCAGGAAGGCGAGTACGAGCGCATCACCTACATCAACCAGGAGACCAACGCCTACACCAACATGGTCCGCTCGCCAGGGACGCGGATGGACGACGGCGTCTTCCTCGGCTTCTACCACAACCTCGCCAACCCGGACATCGCCCGGACCAGCTTCCACATCCAGGTCGACTTCTTCTCGAACACCGACTGGTCCTGGGTCAGCACCCCGAACCGGGCCTCCGGGTCCTTCACCGCCAGGATCAAGGTGCCGAGCAAGACCCCCTACGGCCTCTACGACGGCGCGCTGGTGGTGTCCGGCAACGACCAGGAGAGCATCGTCCCGGTCGCCGTCACGGTCGCCGCGGAGGCCGCCCAGGACGCCGACGGCAACCTCACCGGGACGCTCAACTTCGGCGGCGCGGCCGTGGCCAACGCGCAGCGCAACCAGCTCTACAACAACGGCTCGGTGTTCGACGCCAAGGACTGGAGCTGGCGGGCCGAGTCCGGCGACTGGCGCTTCTACTACTTCGACGTGCCAAGGAAACCGCCAGCCGGCACCCAGCTGCTGGCCGACACCACCTGGGCAGGGCCGTCACCGCACAACGACATCGACACGCTGGTGTTCGGCAAGGTCACCAACAGCTACCAGCTGGCCGACGGGTCGGACCCGATCTTCGCCCCGTATGCGCTGGGCACCGTCGGCGGCAGCCAGAACACCAACGTCGGCGCCGGCGTGTGGCTGTTCAACACCGCCACCGGCGGGCCGGAGGAGCTGGTGACCGCGCCGGTGCAGCAGAGCCTCCACGCCATCGTGCAGCACGGAGTGAACACGCAGCACGACAGCGGCGAGGTGAACCTGCCGTTCAGTACAACGGTCGGGAGCATGCAGCTCACCCCCGACCAGGTCGACGTCCAGGCGGCGGGTGACAGCGGCAGCTTCGACGTCACCTTCAAGGCAGGCCTCGACCTGCCCGGGGTGGCGGCGGATGCCTTCGGCCTCAGCCAGCCGAGCGTGACCACCCAGACGGCCCAGCAGGACAACCCTGATGACCCCAGCACCGCCAGCGTCAAGGTGCCGTTCACCATCGGCCACGCCGGCCACGCGACCATCAGTGTCTCGCTGCCGAGCGAGGACATCGACCTGTTCGTGGTCCGCGACGCCAACGGCGACGGCAACTTCACCCCCGCCGAGATCGTCGCGGCGTCGGCGACGGGCTCCGGGAACGAGTCGGTCACCCTGACCCGCCCGCCCGACGGCAACTACCAGGTCTGGGTGCACGGCTTCGCGGTGAGCGCGCCGCAGCAATTCCCGCTGACGATCGACGCCGTGCAGGGCAACGACCTCTCCGTCAGCGGCGTCCCGTCCGGGCCGGTGGCGGCCAACACGCCGGTGACGCTGCACGTCACCTTCAACAAGACGATGACCTCCGGCCAGGACTACAAGGGCGAGCTGCTCCTCGGCCCCACCACCGCCCCGACCGCCGTCACCGTCCCGATCACCGTCCACCGCCAATAGCTCCACCGCCGGGAGGGCGCAGGTGTACTGCCTGCGTCCTCCGGCCAACCGTTACCGGCGGACCAGCGTGATGATGGCGGCGGTGGCGGCGCCGACGAGCAGGGACAGCCGGACCGCCCGGTCGAGGTCGTCGGGGGTGGGCAGCTGGCCGTGGCCGAGGGTGGGCCGCTGCTCGACCCGGTCGTCGTAGCGGTTCCGCCCACCCAGGCGCACTCCGAGGGCGCCGGCGAAGGCTGCCTCCATGCGGCCGGCGTTGGGGCTCGGGTGCGCCGCCCCGTCGGCCCGTAGGGTCCGCCAGGCGACGCCAGGGTCTCCACCCACCGCCGGCGCGAGCAGGCAGGCGAGGACCGCCCCGAGCCTGGCCGCCGGCCAGGTGAGCAGGTCGTCGAGGCGGGCGGCGGCCCATCCGAACCGGGCGTAGCGCGGGCTCTTGTGTCCCACCATGGCATCCAGGGTGTTGGCGGCCCGGTAGCCGACCACGCCGGCGGGACCGGCCAGCGCGCCCCACAGCAGCGGCCCGACCACCGCGTCGGCGGTGTTCTCGGCGACCGATTCGACCGCGGCCCGGCACAGCTGCCCCCCGTCCAGCCCGCTGGGGTCTCGGCCAACGAGTGTCGGGGCGAGCTGGCGGGCTCGTTCGAGGTCTCCGTGGCGTACCGCGTCGGCCAGGGCCTGGCCGGCCAGAGCGAGCGACCGCCCCCCGACGGCGCTCCAGGTCGTCGTGGCGAGCAGCAGCAGTCGGGCGAGCGGACGGTCGCGCACCCGCCGGTCCGCCCAGACGGCCGCGGCCGTGGCCCCGCCGACCAGCCCCGTGGTGTAGACGACC
>DATENJ010000359.1:0-2292 GCA_035275125.1 Actinomycetes bacterium
AACGCTCTCCCTGACCACATAGCGGCTGCCGTCGACCAGCGTCACCACCGTCTCGGGGGACGACTCGACCCGTTCGATCAGGTCGCAGTTCACCGCCACGCTGGCGCCGTGCAGGCGGGTCACGATGATCATGGGTCCTACGGTCGGCAGCCGAGAGGCCGAGCTGAGGGCTACTCGAGCCAGAGCAGCGGCGACATCCGGCGGGAGCCGCTGCGCAGCTTGGACTCGGCCCGGTCCATGGACTCCCACAGCTCCTGGATCTGGCGGTGGACGGCCTGGAGCTCGTCCGGGTCGCACCAGTCGTCCTCGATGGTGCGGACCAGATCATGCCGGTAGTCCTCGACGACCCCGCGCAGCTCGAGCGTCTTGTCGGCGAGGTTGCGAAGGTCGAGGGCCAGCCGTCGGACGAGCATCGGGTCCGTCATCGTCGAGTCACCTTCCAACCGTTCGAGCCATGGTGCGAACGGAGCATACCGTCTGGAAGGGAGCAAGACGGGGAGGCTCGGGGGAGAACTCGGAAATGTTATGCAGCCATGACCTGAACAAGCGAATCCGTTGCCTGAACGGGGATTCAGGCCGGGAAGGGTGTCGCCGAACCGGTCTCGGCGGCACGTTCGAGCAATGGCCGCGGAGCCGCGTCGAGCCGGGCCCGGAAGTCCGAGCAGGCGGCGATGGCCGCGTGGTAGGCGGCCCGTCGCTTGGCCAGGCGGCCCTCTGGGCGGTCCTCGGCCGGGAGGGTGTCCGGGTCGAGGTGGGCGTTGAGCCCGTCGCGGAGCAGGATCAGGGCCTCGGCCCGGAGCTGAGAGACGCGCGACTCGGTGACACCCAGCTCGCCGGCGATCTCCAGCATCGGCCGCTCCTGGAAGAAGTAGCCGATGACCACGGCACGGAGGCGCTCGGGCAGGGCGAGCACGGCGTCGGACAGGTAGGCACGCCGCTCCCGGTCGACCAGGACGCTGTCGGGGGCGCGGTCGACGCTCGGCAGCAGGTCGCCAGCCTCGCCGTCGGCCACGATCGACTCGTAGTTGAGCACCGTGGCCCGGTGGACGTCGTCGACCAGCTTGTGCACGGCCCGGGCGTCGGTGCCCAGCTCGGTTGCCAGCTCGGCCTGGGTCGGGGTCCGGCCGAGCCGTCCGGTCAGCTCCTCACCCGCCTGCTGGAGCCGCCGGGCCCGCGAGCGGACCGAGCGGCTGGCCCAGTCCGAGTCGCGCAGCTCGTCGAGCAGGGCACCACGGATCCGGGTGGCGGCGTGGCGCTCGAAGCTCGCCCCCCGGTCGGGGTCCCAGCTCCTGGCCGCCTGGGCCAGGCCGAGCATGGCCGCCGAGGAGAGGTCGTCGCGGTTGACGTAGGACGGCAGCCGGCGGGCCAGCTCGTTCACCGCCTGGCCGGCCAGGTGGAGGTGGGCACGGACCAGCTGGTCCTCGCTGGTGGAGCGGTCGGGCGTCATAGCTGAGGTCTCGACCACTCTCCGTGGCTGCCTCATCACCCGATTGGACGGTTAGGCCCTATCTAAGAGACTAGTCATCCCGGCCTACGCGCGGTTCCGGTGTAGCCTCACCTGGCAGAGCGCGCACGGGAGGTGGGCAGGATGCCGCGGGTAGCGGTGGACGTGATGCTGAAGCGCGAGATCCTCGACCCGCAGGGCCAGGCGGTCGAGCGGGCCCTGCCGTCGCTCGGCTTCGCCGGCGTCTCCGACGTCCGCATCGGCAAGCACGTCGAGCTCACCGTCGGTGACGGCGACGGCGAGCAGGCGGCCCGCCAGGTCGCCGAGGCGCTCCTGGCCAACCCGGTGATCGAGGAGTTCTCGGTCCGCCTCCTCCCCGACTGAGGGCCACGGGTGGCCCGCCAGTTGATCGGCCGTCCCCGCCGGCTCTCCTCGGACGAGGTGGCGGCCATCAGGGCGCGTCCCTGGCCGCGGCTGCCCTGGTGGCTGTGGCTGGCCGTGGCCCTGACGACCGTGACCATGGTGGTGGTGGCGGTCGGGATCTTCGGGACCGTCCCCGACCAACTCCCGGTCGCCGACAGGCGCTCGGTGCCCACCGCCACCGAGAGCCACGGCGTCGGCGACCTCCGCGTCCCCATCCTGGAGCCGGAGAACCGCGACCGGCTCGTCCGCCGCCAGGCCAGCTGCCCCCGGCTCGACCAGGTCACCCTGGTCGGGACGGCCGGCGAGGTGACCCTGCTGGACGCGGCCGCCACCAAGCTCTGCGCCCTGCGCTCGACCCCCCCGGTTCAGCGAGCCCGGTCAGGGCTTCAGGACGCGAGGGCGGTGGTGCAGTTCGCCAGGTTCGA
>DATENJ010000360.1:0-5691 GCA_035275125.1 Actinomycetes bacterium
TCAATCCCCAAGGCTTCCTCGTCGCCGTCCTGGAGGACACCGACCAGGCCGAGCAGGCCAGAGCCGCCCTTGTCGACGCCGGGTTCGCCGATCGCGACCTGCGGGTCTACCCCAGCCAGGAGATCCTGGACAGCTGGGAGCGGTTCCGGGCCGGACGCAGCCTCGCCCAGCGCGTCGCCGGCGCCGTCACCGATGACCCCGAGACCATCGAGCTCTACTTCGGCTACGCCCGCGCCGGCCGCGCCGCACTCTGGGTCCATGTCCCGGACGACGACGACGCCGACCGGGCCGTCCGCGACCTGGCCGACTTCCAGGTCCTCCACTTCCGCCACTACGGCCACGACAGCCAGCAAGACCTCCACATCCGCTAAGGCGCGAGCCGCCAGCAGCACCCAGCGCACGGCATCCCCCGTACTGGTCCGGCCAGTACGGTCCGGCCGGAGCGACTCCTATCGCGAGGAACCGTTCCCCGTCGCGGACCGCCGAGCCTACGTGGGCCCGACAACGCTGGGCCCGTGGCAGCTCTCCCGACCCAGCCGGGCGCTGGTCGGGGTAGGCTCCCAGGCCCCGGCACAGGAGAGGACCCCTCGTGACGACTCAGGTGCTGACCGGGTTGCTGCTGGTGGTGCTGCCGGTGGCCTACAACCTGTTCTTCACCCTGCTGGCCCGGGGCTTCGACTATCCCGACATCCTGCGCCAGCCAACCGGTCAGGTCCTGGAGCGGTTCACCGCCGGCGGCAGCCGCCTGGTCCTCACCTGGTGGGGGTTCGCCATGAGCGCGGTCCTGCTGGCCCCGGCCGTGGTGCTGCTGTCGGCCACCCTGGCCGACGCCGACCCGACCGTGCTGGCCCTGGCCACCGCCATCGGGCTGCTGGCCGCGCTGGTCCAATTCCTTGGCCTGATCCGCTGGCCCTTCGCTGTCCCGCACCTGGCCCGCCTCGCCGGTGACCCGGCGGCCACCCCGGCCACCCGCGACGCCGTCGAGGTCACCTTCCAGACCCTCAACCGCTACCTGGGCGTGGCCGTCGGCGAGCATCTGGGCTACCTGTTCACCGGCCTGTGGACCGCCCTGGCCGGCGTCGCCCTCATCCAGTCGGACGTGCTGCACCCGCTGTTCGGGATCGTCGGGCTGCTGCTGGCGCCGCTGTTCGTGCTCGGCTCGCTGGAGTTCGTCGGCCCCTTCGAGCCCCGTGGTTGGAGGTTGGCCGGCACCCTGGTCCCCTTCGCCTACATCGGCTGGTCGGTGTGGCTGCTGGCCCTCGGCATCGCCCTGCTCGTCACCGCCTGAACCCTGGGTCCGTCTCAGCAGGCGTGCTCACCCGCCGCTAGGTGGATGGGTCGAGCCCTTCCATTTCGAACACCCGACGGAGCTCGATCTCGCCGGTGGCGCCGTACTCACCGGGGTAGATCCGGGACAGCGTCTCGAACGGGGCCCGCCTGGCCCATTCCACGGCCTCCTCCATCGACGGCACCTGGAGGATCCAGTAGCCCGCGATCAGCTGCTTGGACTCCGGGAACGGGCCCTCGATGACGGTGCGGTCTCCTTCGGCGAACCTCACCCGTCTCCCTTCGGCGCTCGGGAGCAGCCCGGCCAGGTCCACCAGCACCCCGGCCGCCTTGAGTTCGTCGTTGTAGGTGCCCATCGCGACCAGGAGTTCCTCGCTGGGCGCGGCGCCCGGCTCCGGATCTCCCTTGATCATCATCATCACCCGCATGTCGTGACTCCTTCCTCGTCCACTCGGCCTCTTAGTTTGCTCTGGTCGGCCCAGCAACGCGGGTCAAGGCTACTGTCGGTCGCAACCGCGGTTCCTGAGCCCCTGGACCGGATGAACGAACCACCGGGCAGCTTGACTAGGGCTCCTCGGCGTGCGGACTGCTCGGGGGAGCCGGGGTGGGTTTCCCGTCGGGGGAGGGTTGGTTGGGTTGGAGGGTGGCGACGGCGGCCTCGATAAGGGTGTGCTGGTGGTCGGGGTCGGTGAGGTCGAGCTGGGGCTCGGCGATCAGGGGGCGCCAGATCGCCCCTAGGGCCGCCTCGGCTCGCAGCCTGGCCGCCACGGTGGTGTTGGGGGCGGCCAGCAGGGACTGCAGCTGTTGGTTCTGGGCGCGCAGGCGGGGACCGATGCTGGGGTGGTTGAGGATCGCGACGTCGGTGGTGACCAGCGTGACGACCTCCCGGTGAGCGATCAGGACGGCCAGGTAGGCGTCCAGCAGTTCCCGCGTGGCTTGGGCTGAGACGGCCGGGGTGGTGTGGTCCTGGATGCAGGCGTCGATGGCGTCCAGGAGCGGATCGATTAGGCGGTGCAGCAGGGCATCCTTGGATCGGTAGTGGTAGTAGATGGCGGCTTTGGAGATGCCCAGGGCGCCGGCCAGGTCGGCGATGGAGGTGCCAGCAAAGCCGCCCACGCGGAAGCGGGCCAGGGCCAGGCTGGCGATGCGGCTGGCCATTGGTTCTTTGATGGCGGTCACGCGCTTGGCCTCCTTGACGACCGGTCAGTAAGCAGCGTAGCGTTTGACCAGGATCGTGTCCATCTGGACAACGCGGCCACCAGGATCGCGAACCCGGGACGCGCCCATGAGGAGACCTCCCATGACCCAGCCTGCATCCAGGGCCGAGCACGCCAGTCCGGGTCACCCGCAGCGGGCCGAGGTCCAGCGCATGAAGGCGATCGTCCAAGACACCTACGGCTCGATGGATGTTCTCGAGCTCCGGGAGATCGACCGGCCGGTGCCCACCGACAACCTGGTGCTGGTGCAGGTGCGGGCGGCGGGCCTGCATCGGGGTGACTGGCACGTCATGACCGGCCTGCCCTACATGATCCGCGTCGTCGTCCCGACCCTCGGGCTGCGCAGGCCTAAGGTCCCGGTTCGGGGCATGGATGTCGCCGGGACTGTCGAGGCCGTCGGCGACAACGTGACCCGGTTCCGGCCAGGTGATGCGGTGTTCGGCTGGTGCGACGGCTCCTTCGCCGAGTACGCGGTCGCCCCAGAGGACCAGCTCGCGGCTAAGCCAGCCATCCTCAGCTTCGAGCAGGCGGCGGTCGTGCCCATCTCGGGGTTCGCCGCCCTCCAGGGGCTCCGCGACGTGGGCGAGGTTCAGGCCGGGCAGCGAGTGCTGGTCATCGGCGCGGCCGGCGGGGTGGGGTCATTCGCGGTCCAGCTGGCCAAGGCGTTCGGCGCCCAGGTGACCGGAGTGGCTAGCACAACCCAGCTGGAGCTGGTCCGATCGATCGGCGCGGATGAGGTGATCGACTACACCCGCCAGGATGTCACCGACGGGACCCGCCACTTCGACCTCATCCTCGACTGCGCGGGCCGCCGGTCACTATCGCAGCTGCGCCAGGCCCTCACCCCTGAGGGGACTCTGGTCATCGTCGGCGGCGAAGGCGGAGGACGCTTGATGGGCGGCTTCCTGCGCAACCTGCGGGCGCCGGTGCTGTCACGGTTTGTCGGCCAGCGGCTGCGGATGCTGGCCTCCAAGGAGCGGCCGCAAGATCTCCAGACCTTGCGGGAGTTCCTGGAGGCCGGCAAGGTCACCCCCGTCATCGACCGAACCTTCCCGTTGCGCGAGGTCCCCGAGGCCTTCCGGCAGCTGGTCGAGGGCCGCGGCCGCGGCGGCAAGCTCGTTATCACCATCTGACACGCGGACCGGCGTCGTTCATCTCGTCGGAACCCACGAGGACCTGCTGAACGCTGTGGAGGCGATTGGTATGCGCAAGTCGATAGTTGTCGGACTCTTCCTTCTGCTAACGCTGGGGTTGGCCGCCCCCGCCTGGGCCCAGGCAGGGCAGGCCGCCGAGGCCTTCGTTGTCCTGTCCGGCCGCGCCGACGTCGCCCAGGGCCAGACGGTCGGCGACCTGGTCGTCTTCCACGGCTCGGCCACCGTGGCCGGTACCGTCGACGGCTCCCTGACCGCCTTTGACGCCCCGGTCACCATCTCCGGGCGGGTCAACGGCGACGTGGTCGCCTTCAACGGCCGGGTCGAGCTGCAAAGCGGGGCCAACGTCACCGGCGACGTCGTCTCCCAGAGCGCCCCAGTGGTCGCCTCGGGCGCGACCATCGGCGGGACCACCAAGCGGCTGCAAACCAACACCAACTGGGAAGGGTTCGGCTGGGCCGGCAAACTGGCCTGGTGGCTGGCTGTCTCGATCTCCACCCTGGTCGTCGGGCTGGCGCTGGTGTGGCTGACCGGGCGAGGCGCGGGCAGGATCCTGGAGGCCGGCCGGACCCGGGTCGGCCCCTCGATCGGGCTGGGGCTGCTGCTGTTCTTCGGCCTCCCCCTTCTGGCAATCATCGCCCTGGTCACCGTGGTCGGGATCCCCCTCGGCATCGGACTGCTGGCCGCCCTGCTCCTCATCTACGCCCTCGGCTACAGCGCCGCCGCCTGGATCCTGGGCCGCTCCATCGTCGGCGAACCCACCGCCTGGGCCGTTGCCTTCCTGGCCGGCTGGGGGATCCTGCGAATTGTGGCCCTGGTCCCGATCCTCGGCGGTCTGGCCTGGTTCGCCGCCGTGGCGTTCGGCCTGGGCGCCCTCGCCGTCGCCATCTGGCGGGCCCGAACCGCCAGCCGCACCACTCCCACCAGCCGTCCCACTCCAACAGCCGCCTGACCGAAGCCCACGGTCACCGGAGGAGCCATGGACACCGCGACCGCGACGCACGCTGCTGACGAGCCAGGCCCGGTGGCGGCGAGTGTTCGCCACTCGAGGCGGCGGCGGCGCCCCTCCGGTGCACCGCCGCCGTTGCCCCGGCATCTCGAGACCAGCGGCGTCGGGTGGCTGCTGGCCGCCGTCGGGCTCGTCATCGGGTTCACGGCCAGCTTTGTCGCCAGCCGGCACGGCGCCGCCGTCGCCGTGACCGCCGCCGACGACCGGGTCGCGCGGTGGCTCACCGGGCTGCACAGCGGCTGGCGCACCAATGTGCTGCAGGCGGCGGCGTTTCCCGCCAGCTGGCTGGCCTCCCATATCCTCGCCTGGTGCATCGTCGTCCCGCTGCTGGTGTTCAAGCGGATTCGCCATCTGGTGGTCTACGTTGTCGCCCTCGCCCTCACCTCGCAGCTGGTCATCGTCCTGTCGATCGTGCTCAAGCGGCCAAGGCCGTTCGGGGTCGTCACCGACGGGAGCTGGAATGGTTACGCGCTGCCGTCGATCCAGGTGGCGATGCTGGCCGCGAGCCTGGTCAGCATCCTGTACGTGCTGGTGCCGGAGGGTCGCTGGCGGCAGGTCGGCAAGTGGGCGGCGACCGCGGTCGTCGCGCTGGCGGGCCTGGCTCGGGTTGCGCTCGGCCTCGACGCCCCCACTGACGTGCTGCTCGGCGCCGTCATCGGGGTCACCATCCCGCTGCTGGCCTTCCGCTGGTTCACTCCCAACGAGGTCTTCCCGGTCAGCTACCGGCGGGGCCGCAGCGCCCACCTGGACATCGGTGGAAAGCGCGGCCAGGCGATCCGACGTGCCCTCCGGGATCAGCTCGGTCTGGAGATCGAGGAGGTCACGCCGTTCGGGCTGGCCGGGTCGGCCGGGTCGACCCCGCTGCGGATCAAGGTCAAGGGCGACCCGGGCACGGTCTTGTTCGGCAAGCTGTACGCCCGCAGCCACCTGCGTTCGGACCGCTGGTACAAGCTGGGCCGGGAGCTGCTGTATGGGCGGCTGGAGGACGAGAAGGCCTTCAACACCGTCGGCCGGCTGGTCCAGCAGG
>DATENJ010000361.1:0-2731 GCA_035275125.1 Actinomycetes bacterium
CAACGGCGTCGACGCCGCCCGCGGCTTCCGCTCGACCCGTGGCTACCAGGCCACGCCGGCCCCGGCCCGGATCGAGATCCCCAGCATCGGGGTGGCCTCCGGGCTGCAGCGGCTCGGCCGGGCCGGCGACGGTACGGTCGAGGTGCCGAGCGGCCCCGGCAAGTGGACCATGGCCGGCTGGTACGAGGGCGGCACCCGGCCCGGCGACCCCGGGTCGGCGGTCATCCTCGGCCACGTCGACTCCAAGCGCGGCCCGGCGGTGTTCTACCGGCTGCGTGAGCTGCGCCGTGGTGACGCCATCGACATCGTCCGAGCCGACGGCTCGTCGGTGCGGTTCGCCGTGGACCGGACCGAGCAGTACGACAAGCAACGGTTCCCGACCGACGACGTCTACTACCCGACACTGACCACGGCACTGCGGCTGGTGACCTGTGGCGGCGAGTTCGACGCCGCCGCCGGCCACTACCGCTCCAACGTCATCGTCTTCGCCACGCTCAGTCGGTAGCTCGCCGCCGGCTCAGGGAGCCCGCAGGTCGCACTGGTCCACCACCTGCCGGTAGGCGTCCAGCGCCTGGTCGAACCGGGCCGACTCACTGGCCCCGACCTTCTGGGACGCCGCCAGCTTCTCGAGCACCTCAGCGACCGACAGCTCACGACTGGCCGGGTCGTTGAGGACCTTGTCCTGTTCACCCAGCGCCCCCCGCAGCCTGACCGCGCTGGCCAGCATCGCGTTCGCCCGGTCAACCGCCGTCTTGCACGCCGCCGTGGCCACCGGCGCAGCGACGGACGCATCGGAGCTCCGGCCCGAGGACGCGGTCCCCGAAGCTCTCGTGCTGCCGCCCGCCGACCGGTCGTCGGACCAGGCCGACGCGCCGACAACCACGCCGCCGACGAGCGCCACGACGATCAGGAGCCCGACGACCAGCAGCCAGGGCATCGACGGCCGCCACCGCCCGGCCGGCCTGGACCCGGGATCCAGCGGTTCCCGCAGGAACCCGAGCTCGGTGGGAGGTTCCCACTCACTGTCAGGCCGGACCATGTGGCGTCGCAGAGCCTCGAGCTGCTGATCGCGGTTGTCTTCATGCTCTGGAGCCATGCCCTGTCTCCCGGATCCCGATGCGCCCGGCGACGAGAACCGCCGCCAAGCGTAACCGGGCATCCTAACCGAACGCTCCAACATTGGCACGACCCCGGACGCAGGTTGCGATCGCCCCGTACCGGTGCCATCGGCCTGCGGGACTGCTAGGCTGCAAGTCCCCCACGACGCCCCCGATCGCTGGCCTGGAGGACAGGTGGCCGACTGGACCACCGAGATCAATACGGGCGTGCCCAACCCGGCGCGTATCTACGACCACCTCCTTGGCGGCAAGGACAACTTCCCGGCTGACCGCGAGGTGGCGCAACAGCTGCTCGCCATCGCGCCGGTCGCCCGTGCCGTGGTTGAGGACAACCGGGTCTTCCTCCGCAGGGCTGTCCGCTTCCTCGCTCGCGAGAGTGGGATCCGGCAGTTCATCGACCTCGGAAGCGGCCTGCCCACCCAGGGCAATGTCCACGAGATCGCCCAGGCCATCGCCCCCGACGCGCGCGTGGTCTATGTGGACAACGACGCGATGGTGGTGACACACGCCCGCGCGTTGCTGGCCGGTGACAACACCGTCGTGATCCAGGCCGACCTACGGGAACCCGACGTCATCCTGGGCAATCCGGAGGTCCGGGAGCTGATCGACTTCAACCAGCCGATCGCGCTGCTGCTCATGGCGATCCTGCACTTCATCCCCGACGACGAGGACCCGCTCGGGATCGTGGCACGGTTCCGGGACGCCCTGCCGAGTGGCAGCTACCTCGCCATCTCCCACGGCACGCGGGACATCCCGGTACGGCCGGACATGTCAGCGGAGGAGATGACCGAGATGGGGACGAGGGCCGAGCAGCTGTATCAGCTGACCATGGCCTCCTTCGTGACCCGCACCCGGGCGCAGGTCGAGCGGTTCTTCGACGGGCTCGAGCTGGTGGACCCCGGTGTGGTGGAGATCCAGCGATGGAAGCCCGACAACCACCGTTCGACGTTGCCGGGCGGGTTCTATGGTGGAGTCGGCCGCAAAGGCTGACGCCGTCGCGGCCCCGGTCAGGCGGTGAGCAGGAGGCCGACGCCGAGGGCCAGCAGCCACACCGACCAGCCGATATAGGCGATTAGGCGGTTGAGGGTCTGGAAGGTGACCTCGACGGCGTCGCGGGTGGCCGGGGGGGCCGCCGGGTCGCCGGCGAGGCGGGCCAGGTGGGGGACAGCGAAGGGCTAGCGGATCAGGCCAAGGAACTGGACCAGCGCGGCCGGTCAGCACCTGGGTGGTCAAGAGGTGCCCTCAGC
Organism: Actinomycetes bacterium; assembly: GCA_035275125.1. Lineage (GTDB taxonomy): Bacteria > Actinomycetota > CALGFH01 > CALGFH01 > CALGFH01 > CALGFH01. Next base: position 2,366 of record DATENJ010000361.1, read on the forward strand.
GGATGTGGAGATCCTGCTGGCTGTTGTGGCCGTAGTGGCGGAAGTGGAGGACCTGGTGGTCGGCCAGGTCGCGGACGGCCCGGTCGGCGTCGTCGTCGTTCGGGACATGGACCCAGAGTGCGGCGCGGCCGGCGCGGGCGTAGCCGAAGTAGAGGTCGATGGTCTCGGGGTCATCGGTGACGGCGCCGGCGACGCGCTGGGCGAGGCTGCGTCCGGCCCGGAAATGCTCCCAGCTGTCCAGGATCTCCTGGCTGGGGTAGACCCGCAGGTCGCGATCGGCGAACCCGGCGTCGACAAGGGCGGCTCTGGCCTGCTCGGCCTGGTCGGTGTCCTCCAGGACGGCGACGAGGAAGCCTTGGGGATTGA
>DATENJ010000362.1:0-2263 GCA_035275125.1 Actinomycetes bacterium
CGCGATCCGGCTCCCGGTCCATGTCGATGAGCAGGTCGGGCGGCTGCGCCGGACCCAGACCCGGATGCATGAGCTGCTGGGCCGCGAGCCCACCGACGAGGAGCTGGCCGCCGAGCTCGACATGCCCACCGAGAAGGTCCACCGGCTCAAGGACACCGCCCAGGCCATCACCTCGCTCGACACCCCGATCGGGGACGACGGGGCCGCCCTGCAGGACTTCCTGGAGGACGACTCGGCCGTGGGGCCCGACGAGCTGGCCGTTGAGGCGGTCGGCCGTGAGGCCCTGGAGCAGGTCCTCAACGCCCTGCCGGAGCGGGAGCGTCAGGTGCTGATCCTGCGCTTTGGGCTCGACTCGGGCACTCCGAGGACGCTGGAGGAGGTTGGTGCGGTCATGGGGTTCTCCCGTGAGCGTGCCCGCCAGGTCGAGCGCGACGCCCTTGCTGCCCTGCGCTCCCCGGAGATCAGGGCCCGCCTGGAGGACCTCGTCGCGGCCTGATGCGCCGTTTCGCCATCACCCACGACTACCTCTGCCCGTTCGCCAGGAACGCGGCAGAGGTGGTCGTGCGCGCGCTGGAGGCCGGGGCGCCGTTCCAGCCCGACTTCCGGGCCTTCTCCCTCTCCCAGGTCCACCTGGACGACGGTGAGCCGCCGGTCTGGCAGCCCGGGACCGAGCCCCGCTCCGGGGTCCTGGCCCTCCAGTGGGGCCTGGCCGTCCGTGACGAGCTCCCCGAGCGGTTCCCGGCCGTCCACCTGGCCCTGTTCGCGGCCCGCCACGACCAGGGCCGCGACCTCAACGACCCCGAGGTCCTGGCCGCGGCCGTGGCCTCGGCCGGCGTCGACCCCGACGAGGTCGAGAAGCTGGTCGCCGGCGGCCAGCCCGCCGCCGCCCTCGGCGAGGACCACAGCTGGGCGGTCGACACCGCCCGGGTGTTCGGCGTGCCGACCTTCGTCACCGACCACCGGGCGGTGTTCGTCCGCCTGATGGACCGGCCCGCCACCCCTGAGGCCGCCAGCTCCACCCTTGACCGGGTCCTGACCATGGTCGAGGACTGGCCTGACCTCAACGAGTTCAAGGCCACCGCCATCCCCCGCTAGGCCTACCTCTGGGGGCGCTCGGGCGAGGCGCCGCGGGCGGTGCGGAAGGCGGCGGCGACCTGGCCGGCCTGCTCTTCCGAGCCCCAGGACATGACGTGGAGGGCGTGGACCTGGTCGAGGGCGGCCAGACTCATGGCCGTCTCGACGGCCAGCTCGATGCCGCCGCCGGCGGCGATCTGGGCGGCCGGCTTCTCCGGGATCTGGCAGGGCAGGGTCTGGTTGAGGATGTCGACCATGCGGGCGGTGCGGATCACCGCCACGCTGGCGTGGACGCGGCAGTCGCCCAGCTTGCCGCCCTCGGCCGCCTGGTCCAGGAAGCTGGCCAGGGCGGCCGGGTCGAACACCATCTGGGTCTGGACGAAGTCGGCTCCGGCGGCCACCTTCCGGCCGAGCAGGGCCAGCTCGGCCTCGCTGTCGGGGCCGAACGGGTCGGCCACACAGCCAAGGGCCAGCTCGGCCGGGGCGGCCCATCCCCTCGCCTCGGCCAGCAGCTTGGTGGTGGTGAAGTCCCGGACCCGGGGCACGTCCGGCACCGGGTCGCCGTACAGGCACAGGATGCCCTCGGAGCCGAGCGCGGCCGCCCCGATGACCTGGGAGCGCAGCGCGAGGCGGTTCCGGTCGCGGCAGGAGACGTGGACCACTGTGGCCACCCCCTGCTCGCGGGCCAGGGCGACGGCGGCCAGCGGCGACATGCGCGGCTTGCCGGCGTGGTTGTCGGTCAGCCCGACCAGGTCGACGTGGCGCGAGAGGACGGCGATGCGCTCGCGGACCTGGGTGGCGTCCGGGGTCGCGGGCAGCGAGATCTCGGCTGAGGTGAGGGCGTCCAGCGGCATGCCGGAAGGCTAGCAGAGGCGCCGCTCATCGGTGCTCGGCCGCGCTGACCACGGCCTGCGCGACCTCGGAGAGGGGCCGCCGCTGGTCCCTGGCCTGGCGGCGCAGCCGCTCGAAGGCCTGGCGGGTGGTGAGCCCGTGCCGCCCGACCAGCACCCCCTTGGCCTGCTCGATCACCACCCGCGAGCTCAGTGCCAGCTGGAGCTCGGCCGCCAGCCGGCCGCGCTCGGTCGCCTCCATGGCGTTGAGGATGAGCAGGGCGACCAGCTCGGTGAAGGCGACGATGGCCTCCTCCTCGGCCTCGGTCCAGGGATGGGGGTCGCCGGCGAACACCGCC
>DATENJ010000363.1:0-2183 GCA_035275125.1 Actinomycetes bacterium
CCGCCGGGTCGAGCTCGACCTGGTCGCCGCCGAGGAGCTCCCGCCCGTCTCCCCGCCGGTGACCTCCCCGCCGGAGAACCCCCCGGCCGACCCCGGCCCGGACCGCCCGGCCAGCGCCGGCTAGGCCGGGCCCCCGACCGGCAGGCCGTGCTCGGCCCGCATCCTGGCGTTCTCCACCGGCCCCGAATTCCAGGTCGGGAAGGCCTGGCGCAACGCCCGCGGCCCGGTGACCGTGATCCCGCCCGAGCGCAGTGCCGCCGTCCAGCCGAGCCGCCCCATGTGCCAGGAGGCGAAGGCGAGCGGGTCCTCGATCCCCACCACCAGGTCGTCGCCGAAGCCGGGGTCGAAGCGGCAGAGCTCGACCTCGCGGCGCTCGATGAGCAGCCAGATCCGCACCCGCCGGCCGCCGCGGGTGAACTCGAACCGGACCACCACCCGCCGGTCCGGGAGCAGGTCGTGGCGCACGTGCGACTGGCGCCAGGACCAGAGGACCACGTCGGGGTCGGCGTGCTCGTCGGTCAGCTCGGTCCAGCGCTCGGCCCAGCCTCCAATGGCCTCGAGGACACCGGCCAGGTCCTTGCCGGCCGGCGTCGGCTGGTACACCGACCCGCGCCCGTTCTGCTTGGGCCGGATCTCGACCACTCCGGCCCGCTCCAGCTCCCGCAGGCGCCGGGCCAGCAGCGCCCGCGACAACCCCGGACATCCGGCGGCGATCTCGTTGAACGTCCGGCAGCCGAGCAGCAGGTTGCGCAGGATGATCGGCGTCCAGCGCTCGGCGAGGATCTCCGAGCCTCGGGCGATCGGGCAGAACTGGCCGTAGGTGCGCATAGGTGCAGTCTCGACCCTGCCCTTCCCGCTGCCAAGTTCCAATCGTGAACCTGGGCGGGGTTCACAATCTGTCCTAGGCGGCTCCGGCGCCGACCCCGACCATGACCGGCGACGGCCTAGGGACCTCGAGGAGGGATCGGCCATGAGCAGGCAGCGGATCGTAGAGGACGACCACCGGCGTGCCGACAGTGACGGCGCCCGGCGGCGAGTGCTGGCCGGGGCGCCGGTCACGGAGCGGCGGATGGACCTGGCCGGGGTGTCGACCGCCGTGCTGGAGAGCGGAGACGGCCCGCCGGTGGTGCTGCTCCACGGCCAGGGTGGGTGGTCGGGGATGTGGCTGCCGGTGATCGGCGACCTGAGAACGACCCATCGTGTGATCGCGGCCGACCTGCCGGGCCTTGGCGCCTCGGAGCTGCCCGACGGCCCACCGGACGCCGCCCGCGTGCTCGCCTGGCTCGGTGAGCTGGTCCAGCGCACCTGCCCGGCGCCGCCGGTGCTGGTGGGCGCCTCACTCGGGGCCTCCATCGCGGCCCGGTTCGCCATCGCCCACCCGGACCGGCTGTCCCGGCTGGTGCTGGTGGACGCGGGCAGCCTCGGCCCGTTCCGCCCGGCCCCGGGTGTCGTGCTGGCGTTGATCCGGTTTGTCGCCCGGCCGAGCGAGCGCACCCAGGCGGGTTTTCTCCGGCAGGTGGCGGTGAACCCCGATCACGTCAAGGCGATGATGGGCGAGCGCTGGGAGGCGTCCCAGGCCTACAACCTGGACCGTGCCCGCACCCCCAGTGTCCGGGCCGCCAACCGCCGGATGCTGCGGGAGCTCGGGACCAAGGTGATCCCGCCCGCCGAGCTCGCGCGGATCGCCGTCCCGACCACGCTCATCTGGGGCCGCCACGACCGGGTGATGCGGCTGCGGATCGCCGAGGCGGCCAGCGCCCGCCACGGCTGGCCGCTCCGGGTGATCGAGGATGCCGGCCACTTCGTGGCCGAGCAGCCGGAAGCCTTCCGGGAGGCGCTGCGCGCCGCGCTGGGGACCCCGGCCGGTCGATGAGCGGGGCCAGGCGACCATGATCGACGCGGTGGTGGTCGGCGGGGGGCCGGCCGGGCTGGCCGCCAGCGTGGCCCTGTCCGGCCGCGGCGTCGAGCACGTGGTCCTCGAGGGGGACCGGGTCGCCGCGACCTGGCGGGCCCAGCGCTGGGACAGCTTCCGGCTCAACACCCCGGGCTGGATGAATCAACTGCTCGGCGACCAGGACCGGGACGCCTACGCCAGCGGTCAGGAGGTCATCAGGCGGCTGGAACGCCTCGCGGCCGGCTGCCCCGTCCGCGAAGGTGTCCGGGTCGCCCGGCTGACTCGAGCG
>DATENJ010000364.1:0-3538 GCA_035275125.1 Actinomycetes bacterium
CTCGTCGAGCAGGAGGTGGGCCTGGTCGACCGAGCCGACGGGGCGGGTGATCCACCCGTGCTGGTCGGGAGCCTGGCCGTTGCCCGCCCAGGTGGCGGTGGGTCCCTGGTCGTCGAGGTGGAGTCGCAGCCGCAGCCCTCCGTGGCGGCGGCGCAGCCCGGCCGGGGTGTCCTGGGCGACCAGGCGCCCGGCCTGGAGGACGGCGATCTGGTCGGCGAGCTGGGCGGCCTCCTCCAGGTACTGGGTGGTGAGGAAGATGGCGCTGCCGTCGTCGCGCAGCTCGCGGACCTGCTCCCAGAGCGCCCGCCGGCTCTGGGGGTCCAGCCCGGTGGTGGGCTCGTCCAGGAACAGCACCTTCGGCTGGTGCAGGAGGGCGGCGGCGAGGTCGAGCCGGCGGCGGGTGCCGCCGGAGTAGGTGGCGATCCGGCGACCAAGGACCGGGCCGAGGCCGAAGCGGTCAACCACCTCGTCGACCCGGTCCCGGGCGACGCCTGGCGGCAGCCCCCACAGGGCGGCCAGCAGGTGCAGCAGCTCCCGGCCGGTCATCGTCTCGTCCAGGGCCGCCTGCTGCATGGTGACCCCGATGGCGCGCCGCACCGCTCCCGGACGCTGGCGGACGTCGTGGCCGGCGACCCGTGCCGTTCCGGTGGTGGCGGCGGTCAGGGTGGTGAGGATGCGGATGGTGGTGGTCTTGCCCGAGCCGTTGCGGCCCAGGTAGGCGAAGATCTCGCCGTAGGCGGTGCGGATGGACACCTCGTCCAGTGCCGGCACCCCGCCCGGGTAGACCTTGCCCAGCTTGGTCGTCTCGATCGCCGCCTCGTCCACGGTCCCTCCCTTGACAACGGTGACTGACTATCAGTCAGAATGAGTGACCACCAGTCAGTTGTCAAGAAGATAGAATGACGGTCAGTCAGTAATGGCGGGGAGGCGCAATGTCCCGGGGAGCGACGACCAGGCGGCGGGAGCCGCCCGAGGTGCGCCGCGAGCAGCTGCTGGACGCGGCGGCGAGCGTGTTCCTGGACCGCGGCCTGGCCCAGGCCACCATGGCCGACGTCACCGAGGCCGCCAGGGTGGCCAAGGGCACCATCTACCTGTACTTCGACTCCAAGTCGGCCCTGCTGACCGCCCTGCGGGCCCGCTACACCAGCCAGTGGCTGGAGCAGTCGGGCCGCCTGGACGCGCCCCCCGGCCGCGGCGGCCACGCCCGGCAGCTCCGGACCTTCCTGGCCGAGATGTACGACTTCCACGCCGCCAACCAGCGGCTGCACCACCTGCTGTTCCACGCCGCCGAGGTCTCCGAGGACGAACCGCTCGAGCAGGCCCGGGCGGCCCTTGCCCGGTTCGTGACCCGTGGCGCCGAGGCCGGCGAGCTCACCGTCGACGACCCCGAGGAGACCGCGTCGTTCCTGCTCGACGGCCTCCACGGCCTCCTGCTGCGGTCGCTGCACGCCGGCCGCAGCCGACGCGACTTCACCGGCGCCGCCTGGTCACTCTGCGCCCGGGTGCTCGCCATCGCCCGCTGAGCGGCCCGACCTCCCGCGTTGCGCCTCGTCGTCATCCGCGGGCGGTGGTCTGTCCTCCGCCGAGAACCGCACCTCGACGGTCTGCCCGGGTCGCCGCTCCTCGGCCTCGGCCAGCGCGGTCAACACCCGTCTGTCCGGTTCGGTCAGGGGTGGCTGCAGCAGGCTCCGTGGCCAGAGCCGCCTGGTCAGCACGACGTTGATCTCGGCGGCGTACAGCAGCAGCTGGGCGCTCAGGTACATCCACGACAGCAGCACGAGCACGACGGCGAAGACCCCGTAGATGAGGTTGGCCCGCTGGAGCTGCCGGTCGACGATCAGCACGCCCAGCGTCTGCAGCGCGCTCCAGCTGACCGCCCCGCACACCGCGCCGGGTAGCAGTCGCCGCCACGGCACCCACATCCCGGTCAGGACCTGGAACAGGACGAGCAGCAGCAGCAGGTTGAGCAGGAAGGAGCCGGCGAAGGGGAGCCGGCCAAGGCCCCCGACCTGGATCCTGCCCAGCTGGGCCAGGACGGTGGCCCCGACCACCGCCGTGGCCAGCACGAGCAGGGAGCCGAGGCCGCGGGCCAGGCGCAGCCAGAAGTTGGGCCGGAGCCTGCGGGGGATGTTCCAGACCGAGTTCATCGCCTCCTGGGCGCTCTGGGTGATCCCGAGACCGCCCCACAAGGTGCCGAGGATGCCGACGACCAGGCCGATACCAGATCCCTGGATGGTGGTGATGCTGTCCTTGATCTGGGTGCCCATGACGGGGAACTGCGCGACCAGGGTGTCGATGACCTGCTGTTCCAGCTGCTCGTTGTTGGCTAGCGCGTAGCCGAGCAGGGTGACGAACACCAGCAGCAGCGGGAACAGCGACAAGAAGCCGTAGTAGGCGAGCAGCGCGGCGTGCCGGCCAGCCTGGTCGTCGCCGAACTTCTTGGCCACCCCGACCGGGAACCCGAGGACCGTGTGGCGTTGCTGGAACCGGTCCAGCGCCCGCAACAGCCGCTCGATCCACGCCATCGCCGTCCCCAGTCCCGTTGCCTGCCGGCCATGACCGGCGCATCGTTCCGCGCACCCGGTCTCTTCAGACCCGCGGTCGGGCACCACCCAGCCCCGAGCATAGTGGCCCTGGTCCGCCCAAGGCCCTTCCCGGCCCAGCGACAGACCGCGGCAGCCGGCCTACGCTGCGGTAGCCATGAGCGCCATCGTGATCGCCGCCGTGCTGGCCGTTGGCCTGGTCGTCGATCAGGCTGTCCCCGGGGTGCACGTCGCGGTGGGGTTCGGGGTGGCCGCGGGCATGGTGGTGGCCGGCCGGGCCGGCGGCCTCACGGCCGCCGATCTCGGGCTGGCCCGGTCGACCTGGATCCCGGGCCTGCGCTGGGGAGCGGCCGCGGCGGCGCTGGTCGGAGCGGCCTTCGCCCTGTCGCTGCTGATCGCGCCGGTGCGCGAGGCGGTCCCCGACGGCGACGGCGGCCTCGGGTGGGCGACACTGCGGGCGGTGCTGTTGGTGGTCCCGCTGGGGACCGTCGTCCCTGAGGAGCTCGCGTTCCGGGGGGTGCTGCTGGCCCTGCTGGGACGCCGGTACGGCGTGCGCGCCGGGGCCCTGCTGTCCTCGGGCCTGTTCGGCCTGTGGCACGTCCTGCCGTCGCTCGGCGGCGGCGCGGCCAACGCCACGATCGCCGGCGTGGTGGGCGCCGACGCCGGCGGGATGGCGGTCCGGGTCGTGGTCACGGTGCTGTTCACGTCGCTGGCCGGGGTGGCGCTCTGTTGGCTGCGGCTGCGAAGCGATAGCCTGCTTGCTCCCATGATGGCGCACTGGACCGTCAACGGCCTGGGTGTCATCGTAGCGACGCTTGCCTAGCTGTCAGGTGGTGCTGAGAGGTGACGACGACCGCCCAGGAGACCTCCCCGCCCCAGGCGGCGGAGGAACGACGCCGGTTCCGCTACACGCTTCCTGGAGCATGGGTGGCGCTGGTCTTCGCCTGCCTGGCGTTCACTCCGTCGCTGCTGCCCCGCAGCGCACTGCTCCAGGG
>DATENJ010000365.1:0-9440 GCA_035275125.1 Actinomycetes bacterium
GAGGCGATGCTTGGCGGCGGTCTCGAGACCCGGGTGCAGGTCGGCGACCACGCCGGTCCCGAGGACCCCGACCCGCGGCCCGCGGAGGCCGCGGCGCCCGCGCCCGAGGAGGTGGTCGAGTTCGAGGTCGACCCGGCCAACGACGAGGGCCGCCCGATGGACGCCGATGCCGACGCCCGCGCGGTGGCAGACTGGGCCGCCAAGGAGCTCGGCGGGAAGGTCATCGAGGAGCGTCCGAACGACTCCGGCAAGGGCGGAGGCCGGGGCGCCAGGAAAGGGCGGTAGCGCAATGGGCATGCCGAGGGGCGGGTTCAATCCCAACCAGATGCTCAAGCAGCTGCAGAAGATGCAGCGCGAGATGGAGGACACCCAGGCCCAGCTGGCCGAGGAGGTCGTCGAGGGAACGGCCGGCGGCGGTGTGGTCAAGGCCAGGGTCAAGGGCGACCAGACGGTGGAGTCGGTCTCGATCGACCCGGACGCGCTCGACCCCGACGACGTCGAGATGCTCGGTGACCTGGTCACCGCCGCCGTCAACGAGGGCCTGCGCAAGGCCAAGGACCTGGCCGCGGAGCGGCTCGGCGGCATCACCCAGGGCATGGGGCTGCCACCCGGCCTGGGGATCTAGGCGATGTACGAAGGCCCCGTCCAGGACCTGATCGACGAGCTCGGGCGGCTGCCCGGCATCGGTCCCAAGAGCGCCCAGCGGCTGGCCTTCCACATCCTCAAGGTCGAGACGGTCGACGCCGAGCGCCTGGCCAGGGCCATCACCGAGGTCAAGGCGCGGGTGCACTTCTGCCGTGTCTGCTGGAACGTGGCCGAGGGCGACCTGTGCCGCATCTGCAAGGACACTCGCCGCGACCCCAGCCTGGTCTGCGTGGTCGAGGAGCCCCGCGACCTGGTCGCGATCGAGCGGACCCAGGAGTTCCGCGGCCGCTACCACGTCCTCGGCGGGGCCATCAGCCCGATCGAGGGCATCGGCCCCGACGACCTTCGCATCCGCGAGTTGCTGAGCCGCCTGGAGCCCGACTCCATCCGCGAGGTCATCCTCGCCACCAACCCCAACATCGAAGGCGAGGCGACCGCCATGTACCTCGCCCGCCTCCTCAACCCCCTCGGCGTCCGGGTCACCCGCATCGCCAGCGGCCTCCCCGTCGGCGGCGACCTCGAATACGCCGACGAGGTCACCCTCGGCCGAGCCTTCGCCGGCCGCCGCGAAATGCCGGTCTAGCCCGCAGCGGAGGCAACCGGGCCCGGGTCCCGCCCCGGCGCGCCGTCGGCTACAGCGCCAGGGCGAACCGCAGCGCCTCCTCGACCGCCCGCAGCTTCTCGGGTGCGAGGCGCCCGATTCGCCTGATGAGGCGGGAAGTCAGGGCGGTCGTGATGTTGTCGGCGTTGGCGACGCAGGCGCGGGGGACGCCGTCCGCTGGTTCGAGGGGCACTTCGACCGCGATGCCGCGCCTTCTCGTCGTGAGTGGCACCAGCGTCACCGACGTGCGCACCGCGTAGGCCGCGTCACGCGAGACGAGAACCGCGGGACGTCGGCCGAACGGAGCGGGAAGGTCGGCCCACCAGATCTCGCCGCGCTTCACTCCCAGGGTTCCAGCTCGGGGCCGATCGACGTCCATGCCTCGATCTCGGCGCGTTCCTCCTCGGTCTCGGGGTGCGCGAGGTACCCGCGGATGTACTGCTCCTCGAGCTCCTGCTCGCGCTTGCGGTGGAGGTGGTCGGCGACGGCGTTGGCCACGTACTCGCTGCGGTTCATCCTCCGCTCCTGGCGGTCTTGCTCGAGGCGCTCGAACAGCTCCTCGGGCAGGCTGATGGCGAACTTGCGAGCGGTCATACCGGCCTCCTACCGAAGTACTACCAGGATGGCTGGGGCCGGGGCCGCTGGCAAGCGAAATCTAGGACCTGAGCCGGAACGAGTCGACCAGGTCAGGCGAGATTGTGGACAACCGGGTGAGGCCGTCGCTGTAGGTCACGAACGGCGGGAGGTGGACTCCTGGAACCGGGCGAGGGCACGGTTCCAGGCGATGGTGTAGTCGACGATGGGGTGAGGGTAGTCGGTGCCGAGGCGGACACCGGCCTTGTCCAGGGCGGCGGGGTCGGCCCGCCAGGGGGCGAAGATGGCCGGTGGGTCGAGCTCGGACAGCTCGGGGACCCAGCGGCGGATGTAGTCGCCGTCGGGGTCGAACCTCTCCGCTGGGCATGGCGGACCAGCTCCTCGGAAGGCGTGGGCCCACCATCGCGGCCCCGGGCCGAGCCCCCGGTGGGAAGCGTAGCCGACGCAGGTGCTCGCTTCCGGCGGCTGTCCACAGCCCGGTACCCACCTCTTCGGGAGCGGGCGGGTTGCGGTTGCGCATCGGGGCGAAATGGCGGGGCGGCGGGTTGGTAGGCTGGACCCGCCCGTCTGCAGTCGCTGCAAGGAACGCCGATGGCACTGGTCGTCCAGAAGTACGGGGGCACCTCGGTCGGTGACGCGTCCCGGATCCGTCGCGTTGCCGAGCGCGTGGTCGCCTCACGCCTCGCCGGGAACGACGTCGTGGTGGTCGTCTCCGCCATGGGCGACTCCACCGACGACCTGATCGCGCTGGCCAGAAGGGTCTCGCCCGACCCGCCGCCCCGCGAGATGGACATGCTGCTGACCGCCGGGGAGCGCATCTCGATGTCGCTGCTGGCCATGGCCATCGCCGACCTCGGGGTCACGGCCAAGTCGTTCACCGGCTCCCAGGCCGGCATCATCACCGACACCCTCCACGGCAAGGCCCGCATCCTGGACGTCCGGGCCGGGCGGATCAGCGACGCCCTGGCCGAGGGCAACGTGGTGATCGTGGCCGGGTTCCAGGGGGTGTCGACCTCAAGGGACGTGACCACGCTGGGGCGGGGCGGGTCGGACACGACCGCGGTGGCCCTGGCGGCCGCCCTCGGGGCCGGGGTGTGCGAGATCTACACCGACGTCGACGGGGTCTACACCGCCGACCCGCGGGTCGTGCCCCAGGCCCGCAAGCTGCACATGGTCTCCTACGAGGAGATGCTGGAGCTGTCGGCCTGCGGGGCCAAGGTGCTGATGCTGCGCTGTGTCGAGTACGCCAGGCGCACCGGCATGGTCCTGCACGTGCGCTCGAGCTTCACCGACGCCCCGGGGACCTGGGTTCGCGAGGAGGACAGACGGATGGAGAAGGCGATCGTCTCCGGGGTGCCCCATGACACCTCGGAGGCCAAGGTGACCCTGGTCCGGGTGCCGGACAAGCCGGGGGTGGCCGCCCGGGTGATGCACGGCATCGCCGAGCACGGGGTGAACGTGGACATGATCGTCCAGAACGTCTCTCACGGCGGCACCACCGACATCTCGTTCACCGTGCCCAAGGCCGACCTGACCGGCGCCATGGCGGTGCTAAGGGGCCTCCAGGACGAGGTCGGCGCGGCCGAGGTGGTGGCCGACTCCGACATCGCCAAGGTGTCCCTGGTCGGCGCGGGCATGAAGTCGAGCCCGGGAGTTGCGGCGGCGATGTTCGACGCCCTCGCCGAGGCCGGGGTCAACATCGAGATGATCTCGACCTCGACCATCCGCATCTCGTGCGTGATCCGCTCCAGCGACGTCGGCGTGGCCGTGCGGGCCATCCACGACCGCTTCCACCTGTCCGACGAGGCCGAGTTCCGGCACGACCACCCCGACGGCACCGCCGAGCTGCCAGTGGTCCGCTGATGCCAAGCAACTCGCCGACGGCGGTCATCGTCGGGGCCACCGGGGCGGTCGGGGAGGATCTCCGGGCGCTGGTGGCCGAGCGGGAGCTGCCCGTCGGCGAGGTCCGGCTGGTCGCCTCGGCCCGCTCGGCCGGGCGCCGGCTGCCCGTGCGCGGCGAGGAGGTGGAGGTTCAGGCCCTCGCCCCCGACGTGTTCGACGGCGCCGACCTGGTCTTCTTCTCCGCCGGGGGAGGCGTGTCCAGGGAGTGGGGGCCGGTCGCGGCCGAGCGCGGCGCGGTGGTGGTCGACAACTCCAGCGCCTGGCGGATGCACCCCGAGGTCCCCTTGGTCGACGCCGACGTCAACCCGGAGGCGGCCGTCGGCCACCCGATCGGCATCGTGGCCAACCCGAACTGCACCACCCTGGCCATGACCCCGGTGCTGGCCGTGCTGCGCGACCAGTTCGGCCTCGAGTCGATCACCCCGACCTCGTTCCAGGCGGCCGGCGGTTCGGGCCAGAAGGGCATGGACGAGCTACTCGAGCAGGCGGCCAAGCTGGTCGGCGACCGCGAGCTGCTGCGGCGGGGCGGCCGGCCCGAGGCGCTGCCCGAGGGCCAGGTGTTCCCCCACCCGATCGCCTTCAACGTCGTCCCCCAGTGCATGGGCATCACCGAGTCGGGCTACACGGTCGAGGAGCTGAAGCTGCGCGACGAGCCGCGCAAGATCCTCGGCCTGCCCGAGCTGGCATCCCACCCGACCTGTGTGCGGGTGCCGGTGCTGGTCGGCCACTCGCTGTCGGTGCGGGCCGTGTGCCGGGACCCGGTCGACCTGGAGGCCTTCCGGGCCGGCTGCCAGGCCGCCCCCGGCCTGACCGTGGTCGACGACCCCGACGCCGGCCGCTACCCGACCCCGCTGGAGTGCGCCGGCACCGACGGGGTGTTCGTCGGCCGCATCCGCGCCGACCTGGCCGACCCGCGGGCCGTGCTGTTCTGGTCGGTGGCCGACAACCTGCGCAAGGGCGCCGCCCTCAACGCGGTCCAGATCGCCGAGTTCCTCCTGGCCCGCTGGACCGGCTAGTAGAACTCGGCTGTCCAGGGCCGTGGGCTGGCGAAGGCGGCCCTGAGGAGCTCGACAGCGTTCGGGTCGAAGCCGCCGAGGAGGCCGGCCCTGATCAGGTCGTCGGGGGTCGCGAAGCCGGTGAACAGTGAGGCCAGGCCGCGGATCTCGGCCGTCGGGGTGGCGACCGACGCCGAGGCCGGGGAACCGACCCGCTCGACCCGGCCCGTGCCACCCTCCAGCTCGAGGCGCCAGCTGCCGGTGTTCCAGGGGCAGCCCGGGTCCTCGACCCGGAACTCGACCTGGCCGGCCACGCCGGCGGGCCACGGGCGGGCCTGGAGCGCGGCCGGCAGGTCGACCAGGCGCAGCATCCAATGCCAGCGGTCGACCAGCTGGACGAAGCGGTCCTCGAGGGCGTAGATGGCCGCCGGGTCGGGGTCGGGCCCGCTCCAGGCGACCATGCCGTTCATGGAGGCGTAGCCGGCGAACAGGGCGAACAAGGCGGCGTCGGCGCCGGGCAGGCAGCCCCAGTCGGCGACCTCGACCCGGGTCTGGAAGGGCGCCGGGTCGGGCCGGAACTCGAGGGTGGCCACCGCCCAGCCGGCCGGGCCGTCGGGGCCGTCGAGCACGAAGGCGGCCATGGTCTTGTCCTTGCCGCGCCGGGCCAGCCGGCGCCAGAACCGCTCGCCCCGCTCGAGGGCGCCGTGGCGGGAGGGAGCGACCCGCCGGTAGATCTCGGCCAGCTCGGTCGGGTCGTCGAGGGAGACCGGCCGGGCCCGGTAGGGAGCGGTGCGACGGGGTAGGTGCTCGGCCCTGGCCTCGTACAGGGTCCAGCAGCCGGCGACCTCGAACCCGGCTCCGCGGTAGAACGGGAAGGTGCTCGGGGTCAGGGTGACCAGGGGCACCCCTTCCTCGTGGAGCTCGGCCAGCAGGCCGGCCAGCAGTCGCCCGCCGTGCCCGGCCCCGCGGTGCTGCGGCGGGGTGGCCAGCTGGAGGACCTGCGCCGAGGGCAGCGCCCGGCCCAGCCACCACTGGGCCTGCCGGTCGAACTGGAGCAGGCTGGTGATCTCGCCGTCGACCTCCACCACCCGGAAGTACTCGGGCCGGGTCCGCTCCATGTAGTCGTCGACCTTGGCCCCGACCATCAGCCCGAGGACCATGAGCCGGGCCACCGCCTCGTGCTCGGCGGGGTCGATCGGCCGGTAGCGGTCAGTAATAGTCGGGGCTCCACGGCTTGGGGCCGGCGTGCATGGCCTGGAGGAACTCGATGTCGGCCTGGTCGAGGCCGCGCACGATGCCGAGGGTGGCCAGGTCGCGAGGGTCGTGGTAGCCGGCGAACAGGGCGGCCAGCCCGGCCGCGGTGGTGGCGACCTTGGCGTCGTCCCCGACCCGGACCGCCTTGCCCTCGCCGCCGTCGACCTCGATCGTCCAGGTGCCGGCGACCCAGGGGCAGGTGTCGTCGCTGACCCCGATGGTGATGCGGCCGCGGAGCGACGACGGGTAGCCCCTGGCCGCGAAGGCCCCGGGGACGTCCACCACCCTGGCCATCCAGCGGTCCTGGCGCAGCTGGCGGATGTCCTGCTCGGCCACGAGCAGGGCCAGTGGCTCGGGGTCTGGCCCCTTCCAGTGGACGCTGGCCTCCAGCGAGGAGAAGCCGGCGGCCAGGGTGAGCAGCGACCGCCAGCCGGCCTCGCTGGCCGCCCCCCAGTCGACCACCTGGACGCTGGTGCGGACCTCGCTGGCCGAGACGTCGCTGCTGACGGTCAGGATCGCCCAGCCGTCGGGGCCGTCCGGGCCGTCGACCAGGAAGACCTGGGGCGGCCCGCTGCCCCGGTCGGCGAGCAGGAACTGGCGCCACCAGCCGGCCTCCCGGTCGATCTGGCCGCTGCGGCCGGCGGCCACCCTGGCGAAGCGCTCCTGGAGCGGGGTCGGGTCGTCGGCCGGGACGGGGACCGCCCGCCAGCCGTCGGGCCAGCCCACCGGCAGGTGCCGGGCCGCGGCCTCGTAGAGGGTCAGGGTGCCGGCGTACTCGTAGCCGGCCCGCCGGTAGAGCTGCACGGCCGCCGGGAACAGGGTGGAGATGGCCGCCCCGCGGTCGTGGACCTCGGCCAGGTAGGCGCGGAGCAGTTCGGTGGCCACTCCGCGGCCCCGGTGCTCGGCCCCGACCGAGAGGCCGGAGACCTGGCTGGCCGGGACCGGCCGGCCGCCCCAGCGCACCGGCTGGCCGCGGGCCAGGAGCAGGCCGAGCCGGTTCCCGTCCTCCTCCAGCACCCGCAGCTCCTCGACCCGGGTGCGGGCCACCGAGCGGTCGATGCTGACGCTGGCGGTGGAGTCGCCGAACGCCTGGGCGTCCTGGACCATCAGGGCCCGGTGCTCCTCGGGCCGTGCCATCCGGTACCTGCGCGTCACCCGGCAACCTCCTCAGTGTCCGCCCCGACCCTATCAACCCCCGCGGACAGGACGAGCCGAATCCGTTACGGCCGCAGAACGGCAAGGAAACCTGCTGGCAACACCGCTCCTGTACCTACTGGTCATGCCGGTACGACTCCGACGCAGAAAGGGGTACCGCCTTGGATTCAGGCGATACCGCGTTTGTTCTCATCTCCGCCGCCCTGGTGATGTTCATGATCCCCGGCCTGGCGCTGTTCTACGGCGGCATGGTCAGGGCCAAGAACGTCCTGGCCACGGTCATGCAGAGCTTCTTCTGCATGGGCCTCGTCTCGGTCCTGTGGGTCCTGGCGGCCTACTCGCTGGCCTTCTCTCCTGGCAACAAGTTCATCGGCGGCCTCGACTGGCTCGGCTTCGCCGGGGTCGGTCAGGAGCCCAACCCGGACCTGTCCCCGACCATCCCCCACATCGCCTACGCCGTCTTCCAGCTCTTCTTCGCCGCCATCACCCCGGCCCTGATCACCGGCGCCTTCGCCGAGCGGATGAAGTTCTCGGCCTTCGCCCTGTTCACCACCCTGTGGCTGTTCCTCGTGTACGCGCCCCTGGCCCACTGGGTGTGGGCGCCCGGCGGCTGGCTGCGTGACCTTGGCGCGCTCGACTTCGCCGGCGGCACCGTGGTGCACATGAACTCGGGCTTCGCCGCCCTGGCCGCCGCCATCGTCATCGGCAAGCGGCGCGGGTTCCTCAGGGAGGCGATCGTCCCGCACAACCTGACCCTGACCATCCTCGGTGCCGGCATCCTGTGGTTCGGCTGGTTCGGCTTCAACGCCGGCAGCGCCCTGGCCGCCAACGGCCTGGCCGCCCAGGCGTTCATCGCCACCAACACCGCCACCGGCGCGGCCGTGCTCGGCTGGTGCCTCACCGACTACCTGCGCCGGCGCAAGACCACCACCCTCGGCGCGGCCTCGGGGGCTGTCGCCGGCCTGGTCGCCATCACCCCGGCCGCCGGCTACGTCGGCCCCATGGGGTCGATCGCCATCGGCCTGGCCGCCGGCATCGTCTGCGCCTGGGCGGTCGGCCTGAAGTACCGGGTCGGCTACGACGACGCGCTCGACGTCGTGGGCGTGCACGCCGTCGGCGGCATGCTCGGCGCCCTGCTGATCGGCGTGTTCGCCGACACCGCGTTCAACGAGGCCGGTGCCGACGGCCTGCTGGCCGGTGGCGGCGTGGCCCTGCTCGGCAAGCAGGCCGTGGCCGTGGTGGCCACCCTGGCCTTCTCCTTCCTGCTCAGCTTCGGGATCCTCAAGGTCGTCGACCTGGTCGTCGGGCTGCGGGTCACCGAGGACGAGGAACTGTCCGGGCTCGACATCTCCCAGCACGAGGAGGTCGGCTACGCCTTCGCCGAGGGCGTCGGGTCCGCCGCCCATGTTCCGGCCGGCGCCGTGGCGCCGCCCGAGCGCGCCCCCGCAACCGTCCGCGCGCCCCAAGGAGATCTGGGCTGATGAAGCTGGTCGTGGCGGTCATCAAACCGTTCAAGCTGGAAGAGGTGAAGGCGGCGCTCGAAGGCGTCGGCGTCCAGGGCCTGACCGTGACCGACGCCCGCGGCTTCGGCCGCCAGCGGGGCCACACCGAGGTCTACCGTGGCGCCGAGTACCAGGTCGAGCTCCTGCCCAAGACCCGGGTCGAGGTCCTGGCCGATGACGACGCGGTCTCCGACGTGGTCAAGGCGATCGTCGACGGCGCCCGCACCGGCTCGATCGGCGACGGCAAGGTCTGGGTGCTGAACGTCGAGCAGACGCTGCGCATCCGCACCGGCGAGATGGGAGGCGATGCGCTCTGATCTCTCGCTCCGCTGAGCTGGCCGGGGTCCGGGCGGCTGCGGAGCTGACACTGAGCGAGGGTGGCCGTCCGGCCAGGCGCCGGGCGGCCGCCCTCGATCATGTCCTGGCCGAGCTGGTCGACGCCGTGCCCCTGCCCCGCAGCAGCGTGGCCGTGCTGGCCGTCGGCGGCTACGGCCGGGGTGAGCTGTCTCCCCACTCCGACGTCGACCTGCTGGTGCTGGTGGACGACAAGCGCCGGCCAAGCCCCGAGGACCTCCGCGGCCTCCTCTACCCGCTTTGGGACGCCGGCTTCCAGGTCGGCCACGCCGTCTGCTCGCCCAAGGAGGCGATCGAGCGGGCCAGGGGCGACCTGGAGGCGGCGACCTCGCTGCTCGAGGCCCGGCTGGTGGCCGGACCGGTCGGGCTGATGGACGAGCTGACCGGCCGGCGGCGGCGCTGGCTGGAACGGGACGGCCGCCGGCTGGCCCGGCGGCT
>DATENJ010000366.1:0-7234 GCA_035275125.1 Actinomycetes bacterium
CGCCGACCGGCCGAGCTCGGACTCCAGCGGGTCGTTGAGCCGTAGCTCGAGCCGGCCGCCGAGGTTCTCCCGCAGGCCGGGCCGCAGCTCGGCCCAGCGGTTGGCGGCCAGGACGAGGTGGACGCCGTAGTGCAGGCCCGATGCGGCCAGCTCGGTGACCTCAGCCTCCAGCTCGGGCAGCTCGTGGACGAACGCCGCCCAGTTGTCGACCAGCAGGAAGACCTCTCCGTAGCCGCCGAGGTCGAGGCCGGCCCGGCGGAGCGCATGCCAGGAGCCCATCGAGTCGACGTCGAGGTCCCGGAACCGCCGTTCGCGCTCGACGACCAGGGAGCGGAGCTCGCGGACCAGGCGGTGGGCCCGATCGCCGTCGCGGGGCCCGCACACGGCCCCGACGTGCGGCAGGTCGTTCAGCCGATGGAGGAGCCCGCCGCCGAGGTCCACGGCGTAGGCCTGGACCTCGTCGGGCGGCCAGCGGGCGGCCAGGGCGGCCACCACCGTGCAGAGCAGCGTGCTCTTGCCGGTCCTCGGCGCCCCGACCACGGCCAGGTGCCCTGCGCTGCCCGAGAGGTCGAGAACCAGCGGCTCCTGCGCCTGTTCCAGCGGCCGGTCGACGACCCCGACCGGCACCCGGAGCCAGCCCGGCTCCGCGTTCCGCAGCAGCGGGCCAAGGGCGAGCTCGGCGGCGAGTGGCGGCAGCCATACCTGATGGACCGGTGGGGCGGTTCCCGCCAGACGGCCGACCAGGTCCTCGAGGTCGGTCCGGCCGGGTGGCCCGGGCGGACCTGGCTGTGGAGGCGAGACGAGCGCGGCGGTGAAGGGAACGGGCGAGGCCGCGTCCACCTTGATCAGGGCCGAGCCGGGGGCCGTGGGCAGGTGGTAGGCGTCGGGGACGCCGAGGACCGCGGTGGACTCGGCGGCGCTGAAGGTTCGGAGGCAGATCCGGAACCGGAGGTGGCTGTCGAGGCCGCGCAGGCGGACCTCGTCGAGGCGCTGGGAAGCGAGGAGGAGGTGCATGCCGAGGCTGCGCCCGACCCGGCCGATGGCGCTGAACAGCTCCAGGAACTCGGGCCGGGCGCACAGCAGCTCGCCGAACTCGTCCACCACGACGAGCAGCGAGGGCAACGGCGCCAGCCGCGGGTCGGTCGCGCGCCTCGCCGTGTAGGCGCGCAGGTCGGGCTGGTTGCCGGCCAGGTGCAGGAGCCGCTGGCGCCTGGCCAGCTCACCCTGGAGGGCGGCAAGGGCCCGGTCGACCATCGACAGGTCGGACTGGAGGTTGGTGATGAGCCCCGCGACCTGCGGCAGCGGCGCCAGGTCGGCGAAGGCGGCGCCGCCCTTGAAGTCGACCAGGACGAAGGCGAGCTGGTCGGGCGGATGCGTGGCGGCCAGACCGGCGACGACCGTCCGCAGCAGCTCGCTCTTGCCCGAGCCGGTGGCGCCGACCACCAGCCCGTGCGGCCCGATGCCGTCCTCGGCCGCCTCCTTGAGGTCGAGCACGACCGGGTCCCCACTGACAGTGACCCCGACGGGCACCTTGAGCAGCTCCGCACCGGAGCGCGGTCGCACGCCCGCGCTCGGGCCGGTGGGGCCGAGCTGGCTTGGCTGGTCGAGCTGATGGCCGGCCAGGTCGAGGAGGTCGAGGAGGCGAACAGGTCCGGCGTGCGGTGCCGTCGAGGGTGGGGGTTCGAGCCGGAGGGGTGCCATGCGCCGGGCGAGGGCCTCGCAGAAGGAGAGGTCCGCGGTGTCGGCCCGGATGCCGTTGACCCGGTGGCCGCCCGGGGTGGTCTCCAGGAGGCTGGCGAACCCGTGGTCGTCGAGGCGGACGCGCAGTGAGAGCTCGGACGGCTCGCCAGCGGTGGTCCCGGTCAGCCAGATGAGCGTGACCCCGCTCGCCGTGGAGCGCTGGAGCAGCTCCGCGACCGACGCCTCACCGGCAGCGTCCCACGACGCCGATGGATCGCCGCCCGCGCCCGGCTCGGTTCGGTCGAGCACCACGACGAGATGCGGGCGGGCGTCGGCGCGGGTGCCGGCGAACAGGGAAGCTGCGGGCTGGCCGCCGGTGGTGGTCGGGTCGCGGGCGTGGGGCAGCCAGGTCGTCCACTCCCACACGGGGCGGGCGGCGGGGGGATGGACCGCCTCGATCCGAAGATCCTCGGGAGCGTGGAAGGTGGCGAGCTCGCAGAGAACGGAACGGGCGAGGGCGCGCGTGGCCGCCGCCGGGCCGGTGAGGGCGAGGACGTCGAGCTGGCGGAGCGGAACGACCACCGGGGCGCCGGGGAGCCAGGCCGTCCGGCGGACGACCGCTTGCGCCGCTTCCAGCAGCTCCGGGTCGTGCTCCGCCAGGGGGCTGCCGGCGGTGTCGAGGCGGGCCCTGGCCGCGAGGGGGACCGGGCCGCGGCCGACCCGCACCCTGAGGAAGTCGGCGTCGGCGGGGCGACGCTCCCAGAGGCGGTCGGTCTTGTCGACCACGGCCCAGAGCGCCGGCGGCCCCGGATGGAGGTGCTCGGCGACGGCGAGCTGGATCGCGGCCAGTTGGTCGGCCTGGGACGCGACCTGCTCGAGGTGCGCCAGGTAGCGGGACCGGTCTCGGCGCCTGGCCCGGCGGGCGCTGCGGCGCTCGACCAGGCGGAGCCCGAGGCCCGCCACCACCGAGGCGGCGGTGGCGCCGACGACCAGGGCGACCAGCCACACCGACCGGGGCCCGGGCACCGCGAACAGGAACGCGATCGACCCGCCGCTCCCGAGCAGCGGCACCAGGTACTGCAGCCAGCCGGCGGCCGCCGACGCGGTCGACCCGACCGCCGGCGGGGCCGCGACCGTGAGCTCGGTCGCCGCCACCGGTGGCGGATGCGCCCGCACCGGCCGGTGCACCAGGAACCCACGGCGTCCGGGACGGCCGGGCATCTCAGCAGGCTCGGAGCCCGGCCCAGCCGCCGTCGCGTTGGTGGAGGTCGCCATGAACGGCACGCTACGGCGCCGTCACGACCCCTGGGCCGCTCACGGCAAAGTTGTGGACAACCTCCGGCCGGCCCGCTAGGGCAGCATGATCGTCTGGAAGTCGTAGGGCTCGCGCTGGAACCCGATGCGCTCGTAGAGGGCGACCGCCGAGGTGTTGAAGTCGTTGACGTACAGCGACAGGTTGGGGTGGCGGTCGAAGGCGAGGTCGCAGCAGGCGGACATGGCGGTGGTGCCGACGCCGCGGCCGCGGAGGTCGGGGGGGACGTAGACGCCCTGGATCTGGGCGGTGTGGTCGCTTGCGCAGCCGACGTCCATCTTGAACTGGAGCTGGCCGGCCGCCTCGTAGACGTAGGTCCAGCCGCGGGAGATGAGCATGCGCACGCGGCGGCGGTAGCCGTCGGGGTCGCGGGCCATGGGGTTCTCGCCCATCTCCTCGGTATACATGGCGGCGGACAGCCGCAGCACCCGGTCCTCGTCGGACCGTTCCGCGAGGCGGGCGCGGCCCGGGGCCCGGGCGGGGTCGCGGGCCAGGCGGTCGGGGTCGACGGCGTAGACGAACTGACGGCGCCGGACCTCTCGGGGGGCCGGGAAGCTGGGGCCGATGAGCGACCAGAGGAGCTCGACCGACTGGCGTTCTCCGACCACCATGCGAGTCGGGTAGAGGCCGCCGGCGGCGGTGGCCAGCGCCTCGCAGGCGGCGTCGTCATCGGTGGCCGGGACCAGGTTGGGGCCGACGTGGAGCAGGCCGCACAGGCGGCTCTCGTCGAACGCGCCCCACAGCGGGCTGGGGCCGAAGGAGGTCAGGGCGCCGTCGTGGAGGATGCGGCTGGCGATGAACACGTCCCTGACCGGGTTGCGGGCCAGCGCCTCAAGGGCCAGGGGCTGGTCCTCGCGGCCGATCGGCCGCACCCTGAGGCGGGACGGTCGCGCCGCCTGCCGAGCCCGGTCGCCGCCGCCGGTCCAGCTCCGCAGCACCTCAGCTCCGGACGACCTCGGGGACACCCGGCCCGCCGCCGGACATCCGGTACTCCTCGGCCAGCAGCTTGGCCTCGTGCATCAGGGCGTCGACGATCTCGGCCTCCGGGACGGTGCGGATCACCTGCCCGTGGCGGAAGATCTGGCCCTTGCCCTTGCCCGAGGCGACCCCGACGTCGGCCTCGCGGGCCTCGCCGGGACCGTTGACGATGCAGCCCATGACCGCGACCCGCATCGGGGCGTCGATCTCGGCCATGCGCTCCTCGACAGCGTTGGCCAGGGAGAACACGTCGACCTCGGCCCGGCCGCATGACGGGCAGGCGACCAGGTCGAGCTTCTTGGGCCGCAGGCCAAGGGCCCCGAGGATGGCGTTGCCCGCCTTGACCTCCTCGATCGGCGGGGCGGTGAGCGACACCCGGATGGTGTCGCCGATGCCCTGGGCGAGGAGGGCGCCGATGCCGACGGCGGACTTGATGATCCCGTCCTTGGGGGTGCCGGCCTCGGTCACGCCAAGGTGCAGCGGGTAGTCGACGCGGGTGGCGAGCAGCCGGTAGGCGGCGATCATCGACACCGGGTTCTGGTGCTTGACCGAGATCTTGATGTCGCCGAAGCCGACCTCCTCGAGGATGCCGACCTCGAACAGGGCCGACTCGACCAGCGCCTCGGGGGTGGGGCCGCCGTGCTTGGCCAGGATCTCCTTCTGCAGCGAGCCGGCGTTGACCCCGACCCGGATGGGGATGCCGCGGGCCTGCGCCTCCTGGGCGATCAGCTTCACCTTGTCGTGCTTCTTGATGTTGCCGGGGTTGATGCGGACCCCGGCGCAGCCGGCCTCGATGGCGGCCATGGCGTACTTCCACTGGAAGTGGATGTCGGCCACCACCGGGATCGTCGACTTGGCGGCGATCGCGGGCAGGGCGGCGGCGTCGTCGGTGTCGGGTACCGCCACCCTCACGATGTCGCAGCCGGTGGCGGCCAACTCGGCGATCTGCTGCAGGGTGCCGTTGATGTCGGCCGTCTTGGTGATGGTCATCGACTGGACGCTGATGGGGGCAGCGTCGCCGACCGCGACCTTGCCGACGTTGATCCGGCGAGAGCGCCGCCGACCGACGCCTGCCGCCAGGTCGGTCAACTCGAGCGGGAAGGCCACCAGGGGCTCCTTATCGGAACGGATAGGGGACGGGGTTGGTGATGTCGAGCCAGACCAGGCCCACCGTCAGCATCACCAGCAGGCCCACGATCAGGGCGGCGACGGGCACGACCTTGCGCAGGTCGACCTCACGCCTGGTCACCACCTGCCAGAGCACGAAGGCGAGGTAACCGCCGTCCATCGGGGGAAGGGGCAGGAGGTTGAACACCCCGACGACGATGTTGAGCTGGATGAGGATGGCGATGAAGATCGCCCACTGGTTGTTGGCCACGGCCTGGCCGGCCAGCCGGGTGATGCCGACGATGCCGATGGGGCCGCCGTCGCGCACCGCGCCGCCGCCGCCCCCACCGCCGCCGGGGACCGGCTCGGGGGCGTTGATCCGGTCGGCCAGCCCGGTGACGAAGCCGCCAAGCCCCTTGACGGTGGCCACGGTGGTGTCCCAGAACAGCTTCATCGACTCGGGGATGGCCGCGAGCACGCCGATGCGCCTGGTCTCCTCGCTCGGCTGGAAGCCGAGGAACCCGCGGCCGTCCTGCTTGACCGGGGTCACGGTGGTGGACCGTCGCTCACCGTCGCGCACGTACTCGATGGTGATCTGCCGGTCGCCCTCGTTCTGGAGGACGGCCCGCAGCTGCTCGAAGGTCGAGACCGGGGTGCCGGCCACGGCCACGATCTGGTCGCCGGACTTGAGGCCGGCGGTCTGGGCCGGGCTGCGCTGCCCCCCGTTCAGGGCGACGGTGGTTTCGATCGTTGTGGTGACCTGGCCGGTGCCGATGCCGATGGCGACCAGCACCATCCAGATGAGCAGGATGGCCACGATGAAGTGGGTGATCGACCCGGCGGCGAGCACGATGGACCGCTGCCAGGCCGGCTTGTTGCGGAACTGCCGCTCCGGCGGGGTCGGGGTGGCCGCCGGGTTGGCCGACCGGTCCTCCTCCAGGAAGTTGCCGTCGTTCTCGTACGGGCTCATACCGGCGATCTTGCAGAAGCCGCCAAGGGGGAAGGCCTTGATGCCGTACTCGGTCTCGCCCCGGCGGAAGGACCAGATGGTCGGGCCGAAGCCGAGGAAGAACCGCTCGACCTTCATCCCGAACAGCTTGGCGGTCGTGAAGTGCCCGCCTTCGTGCAGGAAGATGGCCAGCATGAGGGCGAGAACGAAAAGCGTGATGCCGAGCAGGCTGGTCATCGGTTCCCCCGGAAGGTGATCAGGTCCTCGACCAGTGTACGGGCGAGGTCACGAGACCACCGCTCGGTCGCCAGCAGGGCTTCCAGGTCGAGGACGGCCGGAGGCTGATGCCGTTCGAGAACTTCGCCCACCACCTCGGCGATGCCCGGGAACGCCAGGCGGCCGGCAAGGAAGGCGGCCACCGCCTCCTCGTTGGCGGCGTTCATGGCCGCCGGGACGGTGGCGCCGGCGCGGCCGGCGCGCACGGCCAGGTCGAACAGGGGGAAGGTGGCCCGGTCGACGGGCTGGAACTCGAGGGTGGCCGCCCTGGTCCAGTCGATCCGGCCAACCGGCCGCTCGTCACGGTCGGGCCAGCCGAGGGCGAGGCCGATCGGCAGCCGCATGTCGGGCATGGAGAGCTGGGCGACGGTGGAGCCGTCGCACCACTCCACCATGGCGTGGACAACGCTCTGGGGGTGGACGACGACCTCGATGCGGTCGTACGGCACGTCGAACAGCAGGTGCGCCTCGATCACCTCGAGGCCCTTGTTCATCAGGGTGGCCGAGTTGACGGTGATCACCGGGCCCATCGCCCAGGTCGGGTGGGCCAGGGCCTCGGCCGGGGCGACGTCGGCCAGGTCGGCCGCCGAGCGCCCACGGAACGGCCCCCCGGAGGCGGTCACGACCAGGCGGGCCACCTCCTCGGAGCGGCCGGCCCGCAGGCACTGGGCGAGCCCGGAGTGCTCGGAGTCGACCGGGACGATCTGGCCTGGCTTGGCCATGCCGGTGACCAACTCCCCGCCGACGATCAGGCTCTCCTTGTTGGCCAGGGCGAGGCGGCGGCCGGACTCCAGCGCCCGCAGGGTCGGGGCCAGGCCGGCCGAGCCGGTGATGCCGTTGAGGACCACGTCGGCGTCCTCGGCGGCGGCCAGCTCGGCCACCGCCTCGGGGCCGACGGCCAGGCGGCAGCCGGGCGGCAGCTCCGCGGCCAG
>DATENJ010000367.1:0-4372 GCA_035275125.1 Actinomycetes bacterium
GCTCGACGAGCTGGTCCGCGCCGGCGCCCCGATCGCCGAGTTCCACCTGGACGAGCCCACCCTGGAGGACGCCTACCTGGCCCTCACCGGTTCCCAGCCCATCACCAGCCCGCCGGCGGCCCTGGCCGCCGCCCGTCCCTAGAGGAGCCCTCGATGCACCAGATCAACTCCCTGGCCCGACAGACCCGGCTGGTGTTCGGGCGCAGCCTGCGCGCCGGTCTCCGCGAGCCAGCCCTGGCCTTCGTCTTCCCGGTCGCGTTCCCGCTGCTCATCATCGGCCTGTTCTCCCAGGTGTACGCCAGGGTCGCCGACCTGCCCGGCTTCCCCGGCGACAGCTACCTGGGCTGGATGACCCCGGCCGTCGTGCTCATGGCGGCCATGTTCGGGGCCGGCCACTCCGCCCAGGGCCTGGTCCGGGACCTCCAGACCGGCTTCCTGGACCGCCTCCGGCTCCTGCCGGTCCACCCGGCGGCCTTCGTCCTCGGCCGGCTGTTGTTCGATGTGGCCCGGGTCACCGTCGCCGGGCTGGGCGTGCTGGCCGTTGCGGTCGCGCTCGGCGCCCCCATGCGCGGCGGCCCCTTCGCGATCCTCACCATCGCCGTGCTGCTCGCCGGCTGGACCCTCGGCTACGCCGGCCTGTACTACGTGGTCGGGCTACGGGCCCGCAGCCCCGAGGCGCTGACCGCCCTGGTCCCGCTGTTCCTGCCGATCTCGCTGCTCTCGACCGCCTATGTGCCCGCCGATCTGGTGCCGGGCTGGGTCCAGGCCGCCGCGGTGGTCAACCCCTACAGCCACGTGGTCGACTCGGTCCGCGCCGCCATGGCCGGGACCTTGGACGGTGGCCAGCTCGCGGCCGGGCTGGCCGCGGTCATCGCCGTTGTGCTCGGAACCCAGGTCGCCGCCGCCCGCCGGTTCGCTGGCCTCGTCCACCACGACTGACCAGCACCGATCCCACCCCGTGGTCCGGAGAGAATGAGCAGCGCATGATGATGGCATGACGATCAGGCCGGCATGAGCAGACCAACGATCCTGACGGTCGACGACGACCCCATGGCCTCGGCGGCGATCACCCGCGACCTGGCCAGCCAGTACAGCGCCGACTACCGCATTGTCCGGGCCTCCTCGGGGGCGGAGGCGCTGATCGTGCTGACCAAGCTCGCCCTCCGCGACGAGCCCGTCGCCCTGATCGCCGCCGACCAGCGGATGCCCGAGATGACGGGGATCGAGCTGCTCTCCCAGGCAAGGGCCCATGCCCCCGGGGCGAAGTTCCTGCTGCTCACGGCGTACGCCGACACCGACGTGGCCATCAAGGCGATCAACGACATCGGCCTCGACCACTACCTGCTCAAGCCGTGGGACCCTCCCTCCGAACGGCTCTACCCGGTCATTGACGACCTCCTCGGCGACTGGCGACAGGCCAACCCGGACCACACCGCCGCCGTGCGGGTGCTCGGGCACCGGTGGTCGGACCGCAGCCACGACATCAAGATGTTCCTGGCCCGCAACCACGTGCCCTACCGCTGGTACGACATCGAGCGCGACGCCGAGGCCCGGCGGCTGCTCGACCTCGCCCAGGCGGCACCGGCCGACCTGCCGGTCGTGCTCGTCCCGGACGGCGACGCGCTCCGCTCCCCCTCGACCCTCGACCTGGCGGGCGCGCTCGGTCTGCGCACCTCCGCTCAACAGCCCCTGTACGACGTGTGCATCGTCGGCGGCGGGCCGGCCGGCCTGGCGGCCGCCGTGTACGGGGCGTCCGAGGGCCTGAGCACCGTCATCGTGGAGCGCGAGGCCCCCGGCGGCCAGGCCGGACAGAGCGCGGCGATCGAGAACTACCTGGGGTTCCCGAAGGGGCTGAGCGGCTCCGACCTCACTCAGCGGGCCTACGCGCAGGCGTCCCGCTTCGGCGCCGAGATGGTCCTCGCCCGCGACGTCGTCGGCTTCGAGACCCGTGGTCCGGTGCGAGCGGTGCGCTTCGACGGCTCGGGGGAGATCGAGGCCCGCGCGCTGGTCGTGGCGACCGGCGTGTCCTACCGACGACTGGCGGCGGCAGGGCTCGACGAGCTCAGCGGCCGTGGCGTCTACTACGGCGTCAATGCCAGCGAGGCGAGCCAGTGCCAGGGCGACGAGGTCTACGTCGTCGGCGCCGCCAACTCGGCCGGCCAGGCCGCGCTCAACCTGTCCCGCTACGCCAAGCGGGTGGTGCTGGTCGTCCGGGCCCCGACGCTCACCGAGACAATGTCCAGCTACCTGGTGGAGCGGATCACGGCCGCGCCCAACATCGCGGTGCGGTATCGCTGCGAGGTGGTGTCGGGCCGCGGCGACGGCCACCTCGAGGCGTTCACCCTCGCCGACAGGGACTCCGGCGTCACCGAGGAGGTGGCCTCGAGCTGGCTGTTCGTCTTCATCGGGGCCTCGCCCCGAACCGCCTGGCTCGGTCCCGACGTCGTCCGCGACGACAAGGGGTTCGTCGTCACCGGTCACGACCTGCTCGCCCCCACCTGGGCCCAGCGGTGGCCGCTCCGGCGTGCGCCGTTCGCGCTCGAGACGAGCGTGCCCGGCGTCTTCGCCGCCGGCGACGTCCGGCTCGACTCGATGAAGCGGGTCGCGTCCGCCGTCGGCGAGGGCGCGATGTCGATCTACCTGGTGCACCGCTACCTGGCCACGATCTGATGCGCGTCGACGAGCTCCGCCCGCTCAGCCTCTTCGACGGCCTCAGCGACGACCAGCTCGCCGAGCTGGTCGAGGGCGGGACCGAGGTCGCGGTCGAGCCCGGGGTCGACCTGTTCCGCGAGGGAGAGCACGCGGACTTCTGGTGGCTGCTCGTCGACGGCGCCATCGACCTCATCCGCCATGTCGGCCGGGAGGACAACGTCGTCGCCAGGATGGACGTCCCGGGCCGCTGGGCCGGCGGGTTCCGCGCCTGGGACGAGCACGGCGTCTATCTCGCGACAGGCCGGGGAGTGACCGCCGGTCGTGTGCTGCGGGTGCCGGCCGAGGTGCTGCGCGAGCGGGCCAACTCCTGGTTCCCGTTCGGCGGGCACCTCATCCGGGGGCTGTACCACACCGCACGCTCTGTCGAGTCGACAGCCCGGCAGCGCGAATCGCTCGTGACCCTCGGCCGGCTCGCCGCCGGCCTCGCGCACGAGCTCAACAACCCGGCAGCCGCCGCCACCCGGGCGGTCGACGCCCTCCAGACCGCGTGTGCGGCGCTGCTCTCCTCCGGGGGCCGGCTGGCCCGCAACGAGCTCTCGGCGGAGCAGTTCGCCGCCCTGGACGCGTTGCGCCGTGAGCTCGAGACTCGGCGGGCGGACCCGGATCCGCTGGCCCGCTCCGACCGCGAGCAGGCACTCTCGTCCTGGCTCGCCGGCCACGGCGTCGAACGCGAATGGGCGATCGCCATGCCGCTGGCCGCCGCCGGCGCCGATCCCCACTGGTGCGCGCGAGCCGCGACCGTCCTGGACGAGTCGGCCCTCGGGCCGGGTCTGGAGTGGGTGGCGAGCACGCTCTCGGTGGCCACGCTGCTGGGCGAGGTGAAGGAGTCGACCCGGCGCATCTCCGAGCTCGTCGCCGCCGTGCGGTCCTACTCGCAGCTGGACCGTGCGTCGATGCAGCCGCTCGAGGTGACCGACGGCCTCGACAGCACCCTGGCCATGCTCGGCCACAAGCTCGGCGACGGCGTGACGGTGCTGCGCGAGTACGGCGACGACGTCCCCCGCATCGAGGCCTCCGCCGGCGAGCTCAACCAGGTGTGGACCAACCTGATCGACAACGCCCTCGACGCCATGGACGGCACCGGGACGCTGCGGGTGGCGACGCAGGCCGACGGGGACAGCGTCGTCGTCGAGCTCGGCGACACCGGCCCGGGGCTGCCCCCGCAGGTGGCGGATCGCGCCTTCGAGCCCTTCTTCACCACCAAGGACGTGGGCAAAGGCACCGGCCTGGGCCTCGACATCGCACGGCGCATCGTCGTGGAGCGCCACGGCGGCACGATCGCCTTCGACTCCCGGCCGGGCGAGACCGTCGTCCGGGTCCGCCTTCCTCTCCGGCGGACGTCCCACAGCGCCTGAGCGCCCGCCACCTGGCGCACGGTCGTGCAGGAGAAGGTGGACTGGCCGGGCGCCATGGTTGCAGGATGGGCGCATGGAGCCGACCCCACCTCCGGTGCTCCCGGGCGACGCTGGACCGGCGCAGCCGGACCAGCCGGAGGTACGCCGGTCGCGACGGCGGCGGCGTCCCACTGGCGCGCCGCCCCCGCTGCCGCGCAGCATCCAGACCACCGGCGTCTGGTGGCTGGCCGCCGCCGTGGTCCTGGTCGCGCTGGCCAGGATCGCCTTCGGCCCGGCCCGGCGCACGGTGGGCGTGGCCGTCACCG
>DATENJ010000368.1:0-15694 GCA_035275125.1 Actinomycetes bacterium
GGGTGCGGCACCGCTCGAGAGCCTGGAGCGGCGCGCGCGCGAGCATCCAGACGACGTCGCGGCCCACCTCGCGCTCGCCGAAGGCTACCTGGACGCCGAGCGGCTCAGGGAGGCGACCCTTGAGTACCTGGCCGTGCTGCGCCTCCAACCGGGCAACGTGGAGGCCAAGACCCGGCTCGGCCTGCTGCTGTTCCGGGCCGGGCTGCCCGAGCCGGGGTTGCGCTCGGTCGAGCAGGCCCTGGCCACCGACCCACGCTACCCGGAGGCCCTGTACGCCAAGGGCGTGATCCTGCTCATGGGGATGCGCCAACCCGAGGCCGCGGTCCCCAGCCTCCGCGCCTACCTCAAGGTGGCGCCCTTCGGTGCCCACCGCGACCTGGTCGAGCAGCTCCTCAGGCTGGCCGCCGACACCCCCGGCTCGAAGCCGGCCCCGTGACGGCCCGAAGTGTGGTCCCGCCAGCGCCTCAGGCCGACGGGGTGAGCTGCGCGCAGCAGGAGACGCCCGCCCGGCGCTGCGCCGGCTCGGCCGAGATCCCGTCGGCACCCAGCGGGGGCAGCAGCCCGGCCAGCAGGGACTGGTTCATCTGGCAGACCAGCTCCAGGTGGGAGCCGGCCAGCTCGTCGAATGGGCAGTTGCGCAGCTCGATCCGGTCGTCGTGCTGCTCGGGCTCGTAGCCGAGCTGCCGCGCGGCCCACTCGGCCACGGCCAGCGGGGCGTCCGTGCCGGCGGCAACCTGGCGTCGCAGCTCGCCGCCCATCTCGCCCCCGATCCGTCCGGCCACGCGGCGGACCGCGGCCGCGCCGTCCTCGTCCGGGCGCCGGTCCTCGATCGCCGTCGCCAGGATCCGGCCGGCCAGCGAGTACCGGGTCGCCGGCAACGAGACGGCGAAATGCCTGGCCCCCACCCGGTAGAGCTTGGCCGGGCGGCCCGCGCCCCGCCCGGTGCGGCCCGACAGCCGCCGGTACTCCACCTCGAGCAGGTTCGCCGCCGCCATGCGGTCAAGATGGAACGAGGCCAGGTTGCGGGAGATGTTCGCCGCCCTGGCCGCTTCGTCCCGGCCAACCGCGCCGCGCGACGACCGCAGGTAGTCGTAGAGCCGCCAGCGGACGGGATCCACCAGCAGTGAGATCGCTGCGAGCTCTTCGGTGTTGTCCATTATGGTTCTGACCTGCATTGACGCCATCTGGTAGACGCCCAACAGTACCAGTGGTCGGAACCACCGCAGCTCCCTACCTCGTTCCGGTCGGTCAGCGCGGTCGCGGCGTGGGTCGGGCTGCCGTCACCCCTTGACCCGTTCGCCGTCGACCCACACACCGCGCACGTCGGGCGCCGTCCCGAGCGCGAACGCCTTCGCGAGGGCGTCGGAGGGGTCCCGCGCGTGCCGCAGGCCGATCGCCAGGGGGGTCCCGGGCGGCGGGTCCAGCCACACGGCGTCGAAGCGCTTGCCGACGTCGAGGTCGCCGACCTGGTCACGCAACCCGAGCGCATCGGCGCCGGCCGACGTGGCCAGGTGGAGGAGGTGCGCCGAGGTCAGGGGCACTCCGTCGGGGCCGCGCAACTGCTGCACGAAGTACGCCTGCAGGCCCTCCTTGAACAGCGAGAACCCGGTGCCGGCGCCGACGTCGGAGCCGAGCGCCACCCGGACCCCGGATGCCAGGTGGCGGTCGAGCGGGAACAGCCCGCTCCCGAGCGCGGCGTTGCTCGTCGGGCAGTGGGCGACGGACGCGCCGTTGGCGGCCATGAGCTTCAACTCGGCGTCGGTCGGGTGCACGTTGTGGGCGAAGACACTGTGGGGGCCGACCAGACCGTGCCGGTCGTAGCTGTCGAGGTAGCCACAGCCGAACAGCTCCCGCACCTTGGCGATCTCCGCCGGGTTCTCGTTGATGTGCGAGGTGAACCAGCAGCCAGCGGTGTCGGCGTGCACGGCCGAGCACGACTCGAGCAGGTCGTCGGTACACGACAACGAGAACCGCGGCGTGACCGCGTACCGGGTGCGGCCCTTCTGGTGCCATCGTCCCGCCAGCTCCCGTGCCTCGTCGTAGGCGCGCTGGGCGGTCGTGTGCAGCTCCGGTCGCAGCATGCGGTCGCCGACGACGAGGCCGCAGGTGACCCGGAGGCCCCGCTCGGTGGCCTTCTCGAAGAGCAGGTCGACCGCTGGCGCGAAATGCGAGCCGAAGACCAGCGCGGTCGTGGTGCCCGAGCCGACCAGCGCGGCGATGAACTCGTCAGCCACCTCCCGGGCGTACGCGACGTCGGCCAGCCTCGCCTCCTCCGGGAGGGCGCAGCGGTCGAGCCACTCCAGCAGCGGCATGCCAAGCGCACCGATGACCCGCACCTGCGGGTGGTGCACGTGCGTGTCGACGAACCCGGGAAGCAGGAGGCCAGCGCGTAGGTCGACGACGGTCTCATCCGGATGCTCGCGCCGAACCTCCGCGTACGGCCCCCGCTCGACGATCGCGCCGTCGACGACGAGCAGGCCGGCGTCGGCGTCGGCCCGCAACGTCCCGCCGCGAAATGGATCCTCGGGGGTGTCCATCACCTGGGCGCGATACAGCGTCATGGGCTCAGCTCCGCACGGCGGACCGCTCGCGCTCGAAGGTCAGCAGCAGGTCGGCGGCGACGCTCACGGCGATCGTCGCCGGCTCCTTGCCGGTGATCTCGGCCAGCCCGATGGGCGTGCGGATCCGGGCGATCGACGCCCGGTCGTGGCCGCTGTCGGCCAGCAGCCGCTGGAACCGGGCCCATTTCCCCGCCGAGCCGATCAGCCCGATCGAGCCGAGGACGCCGCCGCGGAGGACGGCGTCGCAGAGCGCCACGTCCTCGGCGTGGTCGTGGGTCATGATCAGCACGTGGGTGCCCGGCGGGAGCTCACCCAGGATGATCTCGGGGAGCAGCGGGACGCGGTGGACGTGGACGTTCGCCACCGCGTCCGACAGTGGCGCCAACCGCTCGTCGGTCAGCTGCTCGGGGCGGCTGTCGACCAGATGCAGCTCGAGGTCGTGCCGGGCGAGGATGCGGGCCAGCTCGAACCCGACGTGCCCCACGCCGAAGATCGCCACCGCGGGCACGACGGGCAGCGGCTCCAGCAGCACGGTGACCGTTCCTCCACAACACTGCACGCCGTGCTCGTACGGCGCCTTGTCCGACAGCGACGCCTCGAACAGGGCGGGTGCCGCGGCCTGGTCGGCGAGCAGCTCCCGAGCCCGGTCGATCGCCACCGCCTCGACGTTGCCGCCGCCGATCGACCCCCACGTCTCGGTGGCGCCGACCACGAGCTTGGCGCCGGCGTCGCGCGGGGCGTGCCCGCGAACAGACGCGACCGTCACCAGCACGCCCGGTTCGCGCCGCGCCCGTAGGCGGGCGATCGCGGTGAACCAGGTCGTCTCAGGCATGGGTGACGGCGTGCTGGGCGCGTTCGGACTCGGGGTGCCGGCCGTGCGGGTGGGGTGGCTGGGGCGGGACGACGTTCGCGTCGGCGACATGGCCGTGCGAGGTGTGCTCCCGCGCCTGCTCGACGGCCCAGTAGACGGCCTCGGGCGTCGAGGGGCAGCCGAGATCGACGCTCGTGCCCGCCGGCCCGAACGCGGCCGCGGCCTGCCGCAGCGCCTCGCGCACGGAGAAGGCCAGCATCAGCGGCGGCTCCCCGACGGCCTTGGACCCGTAGACCGCGCCCTCCTCGGTCGCGTTCCTGAACAGGGTCACGTTGAAGACCTCGGGCATCTCCGAGAAGCTCGGCAGCTTGTAGGTGCTCGCCGCCTGGGTCAGGAACATGCCGCGCCGGGGCCCGTCGCCGGTGTCCCAGCGCAGGTCCTCGAGGGTGAGCCAGCCGGCGCCCTGCACGAACGCGCCCTCGATCTGGCCGATGTCCACGAGGGGGGAGAGGCTGTCGCCGACGTCGTGGACGATGTCGACCCGCCGCGTGCGGTAGGCACCGGTGAAGCCGTCGACCTCGACCTCGGTGGCGGCGACGCCGTAGGCGAAGTACTTGAACGGCGAGCCCTGCATCACCGACGAATCCCAGTGGAGCCCCTCGGTCCGGTAGTAGCCCGCCGCCCACAGCTGCACCCGCTGGAAGTACGCCGTGCGGACGAGCTCCTCCCAGTCGACCTGCTCCTGCGAGGTCCCGAGGCCGCGTGCGACACCGTCGACGATCCGGATGTCCGCCCCGTGCATGCCGAGCATCGAGCCGGCCACGTCCTGGAGCCGCTCCCTGATCTGCTCGCAGGCGTTCTTGACGGCGCCGCCGTTGAGGTCGGCGCCCGAGCTGGCCGCGGTCGCCGAGGTGTTCGGCACCTTGTCGGTGCGCGTCGGGGCCAGCCGGACATGGTGCAGCGGGATGCCGAGGGTGGTGGCGGCGACCTGGAGCATCTTGGTGTGCAGGCCCTGGCCCATCTCGGTGCCGCCGTGGTTGATCAGCACCGAGCCGTCCTTGTAGACGTGCACCAGCGCACCGGCCTGGTTGAACGCGGTCAGGTTGAAGGAGATGCCGAACTTGACCGGCGTCAGGGCAAGGCCGCGCTTGGTGTCAGGGTGGGCGGTGTTGAAGGCCTCGATCTCGCCCTGGCGGTTCACGATGTCGGCGCTGGAGACGACCTCGTTCCAGATCGTCGACATGCGCTCGGGGTGGCGGACCGGCTGACCGTACGGCGTCGTCTGGCCAGCCTGGTAGAAGTTGCGCTCGCGCAGGTCCATCGGGTCGAGCCCCAGCAGCGGCGCGCAGCGGCCGAGGATGTCCTCGATCACCAGCATGCCCTGAGGGCCGCCGAAGCCGCGGAACGCGGTGTTCGAAGCCTTGTGCGTCTTGGCGATGCGCCCGTTCACCCGGATGTTGGGGATCCAGTAGGCGTTGTCGATGTGGCACAGCGCGCGCGAAAGGACCGGCTCCGACAGGTCGAGACTCCAGCCGCCGTCAGCGGTCAAGGTCGCGTCGAGGGCGAGGATGCGCCCGTCCTCGTCGAAGCCGATCCGCCAGTCGGCATGGAACCCGTGCCGCTTTCCCGACATGGTCAGGTCCTGGGTGCGGTTCAGCCGGACCCGGACCGGCCGCCCGGTGAGCACGGCCCCCAGCGCGGCGATCGCCGCGAACCCGTGCGGCTGCATCTCCTTGCCGCCGAAGCCGCCGCCCATGCGCAGGCACTGCACCGTGACCTCGTGGTTGTGCCGGCCAAGCACGTGGGCCACGATCTCCTGGGTCTCGGACGGGTGCTGGGTGCTGCTCTGGATGAAGACCTGCTCGCCCTCGTCGACGTAGGCGAGTGCGCAATGGGTCTCGAGGTAGAAATGCTCCTGGCCGGAGAACTCGAACTCGCTGCTGAAGACGTGGGCGGCGGCGGCGAAGCCGGCCTCGATGTCGCCCCGCTGCATCCGCGGCGTCGCCCCCTGGAACGACTCGGCCTCGATCGCCTCGGTCACCTTCACGTACGAGGGGCCTGGCTCGACCTCGACCTCGACCGCCGCCGCGCCGAGCCGGGCGGCCTCCGGCGTCTCGCCCAGCACCCAGCACACGGCATGGCCGTAGAACATGACCTCGCTGGGGAACAGCGGCTCGTCGTGCTTGACCCCCGCGTCGTTGACCCCGGGAACGTCGGCGGCGGTGAGCACGCGGACGACGCCGGGCACGGCGAGCGCAGGGTCGGTGCGCATTGCGGTGATGTGGCCGTGGGCGTTCGGGACCTGCACCGGCCAGGCGTGCAGCACGTCCTTGGTGCGTTCCACCAGGTCGTCGGTGTATAGCGCTGTGCCGGTGACATGCAGGGCGGCGCTCTCGTGGGGGATCGCGAGTCCGACAGAGGGGCGCTCGGGCCGTTCCGACAGCGCGCTCATGCCGACACCTCCTCCTGGCTCTCGGCGTACAGCTTGCGCAGGCTCTGGCCGAGCATGGCGGCCCGGTAGGCCGCGCTCGCCCGGTGGTCGTCGATCGGGGTGCCCTCCTCGCGCAGGATGTCGGCGGCCGCCTCGGCGGTGTCCGCGGTCCACGGCCGTCCTTCGAGCGCCGCCTCCGTGGCCAGCGCGCGGACCGGCGTCGCCGCGACCCCGCCGAGCCCGATGCGGGCCTTGGTGACGACGCCGTCCTCGACCTCGAGGGCGAAGCCGACGGCCACGCTGGAGATGTCGTCGAAGCGCCGCTTGGCGATCTTGTGGAAGGCCGCCAGCCGGGCCAGCGGCAGCGGGATGCGCACCGTCTTGATCAGCTCGTCGGCGCGGCGCACGCTCTGCCGGTAGCCGGTGAAGTACTCCGAGAGGGCGACCTCCCGCTCGCCGTCGACACTGGCCAGGACCAGGCTCGCCTCAAGGGCGAGCAGCACCGGCGGCGTGTCGCCGATCGGCGAGCCGGTGCCGAGGTTGCCGCCGAGCGTCGCCCCGTTGCGGATCAGCCGCGAGGCGAACTGGGGGATCAGCTGGGCCAGCAACGGCACCCGGCCGTCGAGACGGCGCTCGATCTCGGTCAGCGTCAGCGCGGCGCCGATCTCGATCCGGTCGTCGTCCACGAGCAGGCCGCGAAGCTCGGGAAGGCGGTCGATCGCGATCGTCGAGGTGGCCCGGGTGCCGCGGAGGTTGACCTCGACACCCCAGTCGGTCGAACCGGCGACCACGGTGGCCGCCGGGTCGTCGTGCAGCAGCCGCAGGACCTCGGCCAGCGTCCCGGGGCGGTCGAACGAGCGATCTCCCTGGCGCAGCTGGGTTGCCGCGGGCTCGGGGGGCGGCGCGCTCAGCCGCGCGGCGAGCGAGTCGTCGGGCGGTGGGCCATCGAGGGCATAGGCCGCGTCGCGGATCGGGCGGTAGCCGGTGCAGCGGCAGAGGTTCCCGCTGAGGGCGTGCAGGTCGAACCCGTTGGGGCCGTGCTCGTGGTCGGGCCCGGCAGCGATCTCGCCGGCGGGGCGGCGGTCGGGCCGGTAGTACTCGGCGGCCATGCTGCAGATGAACCCCGGCGTGCAGTACCCGCACTGCGAGCCCCCGCGGACCGCCATCTCCTGCTGCACGGGGTGCAGCTCGCCCGGCTCGCCCAGCCCTTCGGCGGTGACGATCTCCTGACCGTCGAGCGAGGCGACGGGCACGAGGCAGGCGTTGATGGCGACCCACTCCGTTGGCGTGCTGAGGCCGGGACGCGCGACCAGGACCGAGCAGGCCCCGCACTCTCCTTCGGCGCAGCCCTCCTTGCACCCGGTGAGGCCGCACCCGCGAAGGAAGTCGAGGGCCGTGGTGTGCAG
Organism: Actinomycetes bacterium; assembly: GCA_035275125.1. Classification (GTDB taxonomy): domain Bacteria; phylum Actinomycetota; class CALGFH01; order CALGFH01; family CALGFH01; genus CALGFH01. The sequence goes on from DATENJ010000368.1 coordinate 7,210, forward strand.
CGGCACGTCGGCGATCGACGTGTCCCGCCCGTTGATCGTTACCTTGCCAACGGCCATATCACCTGCTCCTGTCCCCCCTGGAACCGTGGCGGCGAGCACCTCGGCCTGAACGACTTTACAAGTGCCGCCGACCGTTGTGAAGCCATTCAGAAACTCTATTCCGTATCGTAGAATGGAGGATGGGGGGATAATCGTCCCGAAACCCCTGATCTGGTATCAGGCGCGCCTGGCGACGATGGGTATGGCAAAGTCATTCCATCTGACGGAGTCCCGCTGGAGACGAGGTAGACTGCCTCATGTCGCAGGGCGTGGCGAGGAGCTAGGTGGCCAGGACCAGGCAGGCCAAGGGCGCGGCGAAACCTCAGCGCGGCGGCGACGGGGTCCAGTCGGTCGAGCGGGCCCTCGAGCTGCTGGAGGCTCTTGCCGAGCCAGGGGAGGCCAAGGGCGTCAGCGAGCTGGCCCGGGCCACCGGCCTGCCCGTTGCCACCATCCACCGGCTGCTCGCCACCATGGTCGCTGGAGGCTATGTCCGCCAGGACACCGGCTCCCACAAGTACACCCTCGGCTCGCATCTGATCCGGCTGGGCGAGGCGGCCGCGCGCGACTTCGCGCAGTTCGCCCGCCCGTACCTGACCGAGCTGATGGAGGCCAGCGGCGAGACGGCCAACCTGGCCATGTTCGAAGACGGCCAGGTCGTCTACGTCGCCCAGGTCGCCTCCCGCCACCACCGGGTGCGGATGTTCACCGAGGTCGGTCGGCGCGTGAACCCCCATACCAGCGGCGTCGGCAAGGTGGTGCTGGCCTTCTGCCCGCGGCCCGAGGTGGAGGCGCTGCTGGCCAGGACCGGCCTGCCGCGGCGCACGCCGCGGACCATCACCGACCCGGCCCGGTTCCTGGCCGAGCTGGACAAGGTCGCCGGCCAGGGCTACGCCATCGACAGCGGCGAGGAGGAGGTCGGCGTGCGCTGCCTGGCCGTCCCGGTGTTCGGCGTTGGCGGTTCGGTGGCCGCGATGTCGGTCTCCGCTCCAGAGGGAAGGCTGCAGGACCGCGACATCGAGCGTGTCCTCCCGGAGATGCTGCGGATCTCGGCCGCCCTCAGCGCCGCGTTCCTCACCGCCGCCAACGCGTCGCCGCCATCAAGGGTTGACGCCGATCAGGGCCGCCGTTAGGCTCCCAAATAGTAAGAGGGTAGTTTCCACTATACGGAAACCTCCGGCGCTGACCTCGGCGGAGGGTGTCGATGCATTCCACCCGCCCCCACTCCCCGGCCGCTGCCAAAGCCGGCTCGGCTAGGTCCACTCGCACCCATATCGCCTTCGCACCGGAGCGATCTGCCAGACGAACGGCAGACCCGCCAGCACGAGATGAAAGGCTGGTGCAGTAGATGGCAACGACCGACGAACGAGACCAGCGCGCAGCCGGCCGCGGCGCCGTTCACCCGGTGGACGAGGTCCTGGCGCCGCCCAAGCTGGCTGTGTACGGCTTCCAGCACGTGCTGGCGTTCTACGCCGGCGCCGTCATCGTGCCCATCCTGCTGGCCAGCGCCATCAAGCTGACCCCCGAGCAGCTCGCCTACCTGATCAACGCCGACCTGTTCACCTGCGGTATCGCCTCGATCATCCAGTCGGTCGGGTTCTGGAAGATCGGGGTCCGGCTGCCCCTGCTCCAGGGGGTCACCTTCGCCGCCGTCTCCCCGATGATCGCGATCGGCCTGGCCGAGGGCGGCGGCGTGCCCGGCCTGCGGGCCATCTACGGCTCGGTGATCATCGCCGGGATCGTCGCCTTCCTTGTGGCCCCCTTCTTCGCCAGGCTGATCCGGCTGTTCCCGCCGATCGTCACCGGCACCGTCATCACCATCATCGGCGTCGTGCTGCTGTCGGTGGCCGCCCTGGACGCCGGCGGCGGCGGGGCCAGCCAGTTCACCGACCCGCCGACCTTCGGGGCCCTGCGCAACCTGGCCCTGGCCGGCTTCACCCTGCTGGTCATCCTGGCCATCTACCGGATGTTCACCGGCTTCGTGGCCACCGTCGCCGTGCTCATCGGCCTGGTCGTGGGCACCCTGGTCGGCTGGCTGTTCGACTTCACCGACTTCAGCCGGGTCGGCGGCGCCGACGTGCTCGGGGTGACCACGCCCTTCCACTTCGGGACGCCGACCTTCGTCCCGGCCGCGATCATCTCGATGGTCATTGTCATGCTGATCACCATGGTCGAGACCACCGGCGACGTGTTCGCCTGCGCCGAGATCGTCGAGAAGCCGGTGGACAAGGAGGACGTGGCCCGGGCGCTGCGGGCCGACGGCCTGGCCACCACCCTGGGCGGCATCCTCAACTCCTTCCCCTACACCTGCTTCGCCGAGAACGTCGGGCTGGTCCGGCTGACCAAGGTCAAGAGCCGCTGGGTGGTGGCCACCGCCGGGCTGATCATGATCCTGATCGGCCTGGTCCCCAAGGTCGGGGCGATCGTCGCCGCCATCCCGCCGCCGGTGCTCGGCGGGGCCGGGATCGCCCTGTTCGGCACCGTGGCCGTGGTCGGCATCCAGACCCTGCGCCGGGTCGACTTCCACGACGAGCGCAACGTGATCATCCTGGCCGTCAGCCTCGGCTTCGCCATCGCGCCGACGGTCTACCCGCAGATCACCAGCTTCTTCCCCGAGTCGGTGCGGACGATCATCTCCAGCGGCATCACCCTGGGCAGCATCAGCGCCATCCTGCTCAACCTCGTCTTCAACGTCTGGGGCGGCCACAGCAACCTGGTCACCAAGGTGCTACCAGTCCCGCGGCACGACGAGGTCCTGAGCATCGACCAGGTCAACCAGATGGACCGCGACCAGTTCGTCGACACCTTCGGTGGGCTGTTCCAGGGGCCGCCATGGATCGCCGAGCAGGCCTATGCCGCCCAGCCCTTCGGAGACGTGTACGACCTGCGCAAGGCCTTCCACGATGCCCTGTTCGACGCCACGGCGGAGCAGCAGCTGGAGCTCATCCAGCAGTACCCGGACCTGGCCGGGGTCGCCACCCGCGAGGGCCGGCTTTCCAGCCGGTCGTCGATGGACCAGGCGTACGCCGGCCTGAACCAGCTCGACAGCGACGAATACACCACCTTCGACACCCTCACCCGGGCCTACAAGGAGAAGTTCGGCTTCCCGCTGATCGTGGCCGTGCGCGAGAACACCAAGGAGACAATCCTTCGATCTGGCAACGCCCGGCTGCAGAACTCCCCGGCCGCCGAGCAGGCGGCCGCCCTGGTCGAGATCGCCAAGATCGCCAACCTGCGCCTGCTCGACATCGTCGAGGAGCCGGTGGACTAACCGGCGACATGAGCGCGCGCCTCGTCCTGCGGGGGGCGCGCTGGCCGGGGGACGTCGCCCTGGCCGACGGCCGCATCCTCGCGGTGGGGCAGGTGGAACCGGAGGTCGGCGACACCGAGCTGCGCTGCGACGGGGACATCATCACCGCCGGGCTGGTCAACACCCACCATCACTTCTACCAGTGGATGACCCGCGGCCGGGCCGTCGGCTGCGACCTGTTCGGCTGGCTCAGCGAGCTGTACCCGGTCTGGGCGCGGCTGTCGCCGGAGGACGTCCACGCCGCGGCGCTGGTCGCGCTGGCCGAGCTCGCCCTGACCGGCTGCACCACCGCCGCCGACCACCACTACGTGGTGCCGGGCGGCGACGACTCGGTGTTCGACGCCGTCGCCGACGCCGCCCGGACCATCGGGATCCGGGTCCACGTCGCCCGCGGGTCGATGGACCTCGGCCAGAGCAAGGGCGGCCTGCCCCCCGACTTCCTGGTCGAGGAGCTCGACGCCATCCTTGCCTCCACCGAGTCGGTCGCCGGCCGGCTGCACGACGGCGAGCGGGTGGTGGTCACGGTGGCGCCCTGCAGCCCGTTCAGCGTGACCCCGGAGCTGATGCGGGAGTCGGCCGCCCTGGCCCGCCGCCTCGGGCTGCGCCTGCACACCCATCTGGCCGAGACCCTCGACGAGGAGCGCGACGCCGTGGCCCGCTTCGGCCGCCGCCCGCTCGACCTGGTCGAGGAGCTGGGCTGGGTCGCCGGCGACGTCTGGCTCGCCCACGGCATCCACTTCAACGACGACGAGGTGCGGCGGCTGGGGGCGGCCGGCACCGGCGTGGCCCACTGCCCGTCCAGCAACGCCCGGCTGGGGTCGGGGCTGTGCCGGGTCACCGACCTGGTCGGGGCCGGCTCGCCGGTAGGGCTCGGGGTCGACGGGGTGGCCTCCAACGAGGTCGGCGGGCTCTTCCCGGAGCTCCGCCAGGCGCTCTACACCGGCCGGCAGCGCACCGGCCGCCCGGCCGACTTCATGCCCGCCACCGCGCTGGCCCTGGCCACCGAGGGCGGGGCCGCCTGCCTTGGCCGCGACGACCTCGGCCGGCTGGAGCCCGGCTACCGGGCCGACCTGGTCGTGTGGCCGGGCGACGACCTCGCCGACGTGCCCGACCCCCTGGACGGGCTGGTCCTGGGGCCCGACCGGCGGGCGAGGCACGTGCTGGTGGACGGTGAGCCGGTCGTCCGCGACGGGGACCTGCTTGGTGCCGACGCGGGCGCGCTCCGCCGCGACCTGGCCCGCCGGGCTCGCCGGCTCTGGCCAGGGTGACAGGACGCGCTGTAGTGTAATGGAAAACCCTCTCCATGATGCGGAAGGTAGGATGGCCGAGCACTCGCTGCCGTACGAGGTCAACTGCTCCATCCTCTTCACCGAGCTGCCGCTGCTGGAGCGGCCGGCGGCGGCGAAGGAGGCCGGGTTCGGCGCGGTCGAGTTCTGGTGGCCGTTCGCGTCGGCGGTGCCGTCCGACCGCGAGGTCGATGGGTTCGTCCGGGCGGTCGGCGACGCCGGCGTCGGGCTGGCCGGCCTGAACTTCTTCGCCGGCGACATGCCCGGCGGGGACCGCGGCCTGGTGTCCTGGCCGGCCCGCTCGGGCGAGTTCCGCGACAACATCGAGGCGACCGTCGGCATCGGCGAGCGGCTGGGCTGCCGGGCGTTCAACGCCCTCTACGGCAACCGGGTCGATGGTGCCGACCCGGCTGCCCAGGACGACCTGGCGGTCGAGAACCTGGCCCTGGCCGGCCGGGCGGCGGCCCGGATCGGGGGCACCGTGCTGGTCGAGCCGGTGAGCGGCGCCGACCGGTACCCGCTCCTCACCGCCGCCGACAGCGTCGCGGTGATCGACCGGGTCGCGGACGAGACCGGCGTCGGCAACCTCGGGCTCCTCTGCGACCTCTACCACCTGGCCGTCAACGGCGACGACCTCGACCAGGCCATCGCGACCTACGCCAACCGGGTCGCGCACGTGCAGATCGCCGACGCTCCCGGGCGCCACGAGCCGGGGACCGGCACCCTCGACCTTGACCACCACCTCGCCGACCTCGCCGCCGCCGGCTACGGCGGCTGGGTCGGGCTGGAGTACAAGCCCAGCGGGGCCAGCGCCGACAGCTTCGGCTGGCTGCCGCGCGAGCGCCGCGGACGCGGCGCCGACCAGGAGGGAAGCGCATGACAACCGTCGGCTTCGTCGGCCTCGGGATCATGGGCGGCCCGATGGCCGCCAACCTGGTCAAGGCCGGCTTCGACGTGATCGGCCACAACCGTTCCCCCGAGCCGGTCCAGCGCCTGGTCGAGCAGGGCGGGCGCGGGGCGGACAGCCTCGCCGAGGCCGTGCGGGACGCCGACGTGGTGGTCACGATGGTCCCCGACTCGCCCGACGTCGAGGCCGTCGCCCTGGCCGAGGACGGGATCTACGCCCTCGCCAAGCCGGGCACCATCCACGTCGACATGAGCTCCATCCGCCCGGACGTGGCCCGCCGGGTCGGGGAGGCCGGCAGGCAGCGCGGCATGCGCGTCCTCGACGCTCCGGTGAGCGGCGGCGAGCAGGGCGCCCTTGACGGCACCCTTTCCATCATGGTCGGCGGCGACCCCGAGGACTTCGCCGACGCGCGGCCCGTGCTTGAGGCGGTGGGCAAGACCATCGTGCACGTCGGGCCGGTCGGCTCGGGCCAGACCGTCAAGGCCGCCAACCAGCTCATCGTGGCCGGCACCATCGAGCTGGTGGCCGAGGCCATCGTCTTCCTCGAGGCCTACGGCGTCGACACCGAGGCGGCGGTCGCGGTCCTGGCCGGCGGCCTGGCCGGCAACGCGATCCTGGAGCGCAAGGCGGCGGGCATGCTGCGCCGGGACTTCACGCCAGGGTTCCGGATCGAGCTCCACCACAAGGACATGGGCATCGTGACCTCCGCCGCCCGCGAGGCCGGGGTGGTCATCCCGCTCGGGGCGCTGGTCGCCCAGCTCGTGGCCAGCCTCAAGGCCCAGGGCGACGGCGGGCTCGACCACTCCGCCCTGCTCAAGCTCGTCGAGCAGCTCTCCGGCCGCAGCTGACGTCTCCACCCGGGAACGAGGAGCCTGCCATGCCCCGCATGAAAGCCATCCAGGCGGCCGTCCAGATCCTGCAGCGCGAAGGCGTCAGGCATGCCTTCGGCGTGCCAGGGGCGGCCATCAACCCGTTCTACGCGGCGCTGCGTGAGAGCGGCGCCATCACCCACGTGCTGGCCCGCCACGTCGAGGGCGCCTCGCACATGGCCGAGGGCTACACCCGCGCCGCCGCCGGCAACATCGGCGTGTGTGTCGGCACCTCCGGCCCGGCCGGCACCGACATGGTCACCGGGCTCTACTCGGCGGCCGCCGACTCGACCCCGATCCTGTGCATCACCGGTCAGGCACCGGTCGCGCGGCTGCACAAGGAGGACTTCCAGGCGGTCGACATCGCCGCGATCGCCAAGCCGGTCACCAAGCTGGCCACGACCGTGCTGGAGCCGGCCCAGGTGCCGGGCGCGTTCCAGCAGGCGTTCCACCTGATGCGCTCGGCCCGGCCCGGCCCGGTCCTGATCGACCTGCCCTTCGACGTGCAGATGGCCGAGATCGACTTCGACATCGACGCCTACGAGCCCTTGGCCGTCCACAAGCCGGCGGCGACCCGGGTCCAGGTCGAGAAGGCCCTGGACATGCTGGAGGCGGCCGAGCGGCCGCTGATCGTGGCCGGCGGCGGGATCGTCAACGCCGACGCCGCCGACCTGCTGGTGGAGTTCGCCGAGCTGGTCGGGGTCCCGGTCATCCCCACCCTGATGGGCTGGGGGACCATCCCCGACGACCACCGGCTGATGGCCGGGATGGCCGGGCTCCAGACCAGCCAGCGCTACGGCAACGCCAACCTGCTCGCCTCCGACCTGGTGCTCGGCATCGGCAACCGCTGGGCCAACCGGCACACCGGCGGCCTCGAGGTCTACCGGCGCGGGCGCCGCTTCGTCCACGTCGACATCGAGCCCACCCAGATCGGCCGGGTCTTCCCCCCCGACCTCGGGATCGTCTCCGACGCCGGCCTGGCGCTCCAGCGGTTCGTCGAGGTCGCCCGGGAGCGCCAGGCGGCCGGGCGGCTGCCCGACCGTGGCGCCTGGGCCGAGGAGTGCGCCGAGCGCAAGCGGACCATGCTGCGGCGCACCCACTTCGACGACGTCCCGGTCAAGCCCCAGCGGGTCTACGAGGAGATGATCAAGGCCTTCGACAAGGAGGTCCGCTACGTCAGCACCATCGGCCTGTCCCAGATCGCCGGCGGCCAGTTCCTGCACGTCTACCGGCCGCGTCACTGGATCAACGCCGGCCAGGCCGGCCCGCTGGGCTGGACGCTGCCCGCGGCCCTCGGGGTCTGCGTGGCCGAACCCGAGGCGACCGTCGTGGCCCTGTCGGGCGACTACGACTTCCAGTTCCTGATCGAGGAGCTGGCCGTCGGGGCCCAGTTCAACCTGCCCTACATCCACGTCCTGGTGAACAACTCCTACCTGGGGCTGATCCGCCAGGCCCAGCGGGCCTTCGACATCGACTACTGCGTGCAGCTGGCATTCGACAACGTGAACTCCCCTGAGGTCGCCGGCTACGGGGTCGACCACGTCAAGGTGGCCGAGGGGCTGGGCTGCAAGGCGCTGCGGGTCAGGGAGCCGGACGAGATCCTCCCAGCCCTCGAGCAGGCGAAGAAGCTGATGGCCGAGCACCGCGTGCCGGTGGTGGTCGAGGTCATCCTTGAGCGGGTGACGAACATCTCCATGGGCACCGAGATCGACGGCGTGGTCGAGTTCGAGGAGCTCGCCACCAGGGGCGAGCACGCACCCACCGCCCTCGGCACCCTCAACCTCGACCAGATGCAGTACCTCGACTAGCGGCGGCTCAGATGCGTGTCGTCGTCGCGCCGGACAAGTTCAAGGGCTCGCTGACCGCGGCCCAGGTCGCCGCCCGGGTCGCGGCCGGCCTGGCCCGCGCCGCCCCCGGCGTCGAGGTCGTCCAGGTGCCGGTGGCCGACGGCGGCGACGGGACCCTCGAGGCGGCCGTTTCGGCCGGCTACCGCCAGGTCCCGGTGCTGGCCGAGGGGCCGACGGGCGAGCTGGTGGAGACCGCCTACGCCGAGCGCGACGGCGTCGCCGTGGTCGAG
>DATENJ010000369.1:0-3328 GCA_035275125.1 Actinomycetes bacterium
GTGGCCGCGACCCCGCTGGCGGGGTCGGTGATCAGGAGCACGATGGCGTAGCTGGCGGTCACCTGGGTGACCCGGCCGACCAGGCCGTCGGCGTCGACCACGGCCATGTCCCGCGCCACGCCCTGGCGCGACCCGGCGTCGACCGTGACCGACAGCTGGAAGTTCGAGCCCGAGCTGGCGACCACCGAGGCCCCGACGGTCCGGCAGCCGCAGCGCCTGGCCATGCCCAGTGCGCCCCGCAGTCGCCGGTTCTCGCCGAGCACGTCGGCGTAGGTCCGCTCCTGGGCCCGCAGCCGGGCCACCTCGGCCTCCAGGCGGCGGTTGTGGTCGCGCAGCCCGCCCAGCTCGGCGACCTCGCCAGCCAGGCCGGCGACCGGGCGCACGACCGTGCCGGCCCCCCGCTGCAGGGGGCCGAAGACGGCGATGGCCAGGCGCTGGAGCCGGTCGACGGGGCCTCCGTCGGGCTGGCGGAAGTCGATCGTGATGCACACGATCGAGGCGGCCAGCAGCGCGGCCAGGACGGTCAGCTGGCGTCGGCGGGAGTGTTGGTACACCTTCTCCGGGAGGCGCCTGGCCTCCCGACCTCCAGGGTGTCAGTGGGCCTCTGACGCGACGAGCACTTTCTTCAGCGACTCGAACTCCTCGATGCATTTGCCGGAGCCGAAGGCCACCGAGTGCAGCGGCTCGTCGGCCACGTGGATCGGCATGCTGGTCTCGTGCTTGAGCCGCTCGTCGAGGCCGCGGAGCAGGGCCCCGCCGCCGGTGAGCACGATGCCCTTGTCCATGACGTCGGCGGCCAGCTCGGGCGGGGTGCGGTCCAGGGTGTTCTTGACGGCGTCGACGATCTGGTTGACCGGCTCCTCGATCGCCTTGCGGATCTCCTCGGCGCCGATGGTGATCGTCTTCGGCAGGCCGCTGACGAGGTCGCGGCCGCGGATGTCGGTGGTCGGCTCCTCGGGCAGGGGGAACGCCGAGCCGAGGTTGATCTTGATCTGCTCGGCGGTCCGCTCGCCCAGCATCAGCGAGTACTCCTTCTTGATGTAGCTGATGATCGACTCGTCCAGCTCGTCGCCGCCGATGCGGATGCTCTGGCTGGTGACGATGCCGCCGAGGGCGACAACGGCCACCTCGGTGGTGCCCCCGCCGATGTCGACCACCATGTTCCCGGTCGGCTCGTGGACGGGCAGGCCGACACCGATCGCCGCCGCCATCGGCTCCTCGATGATGAAGGCGCTACGGGCGCCGGCCCGGTAGGTGGACTCGACCACGGCCCGCCGCTCGACCCCGGTGATGCCGGAGGGCACGCACACCACCACCCGGGGCTTGGCCATGAGCTGGCGGCGGTGCACCTTGTGGACGAAGTAGCGGAGCATCTTCTCGGTGGTGTCGAAGTCGGCGATGACCCCGTCCTTGAGGGGGCGGATGGCCACAATGTGGCCGGGGGTCCGGCCGATCATCGCCTTGGCTTCGGTGCCGACGGCCAGGATGGCGTTGTTCTTGGTGTTGATGGCCACCACCGACGGCTCGTTGAGCGCGACCCCGCGGCCGCGGACGTAGACGAGGGTGTTGGCGGTTCCGAGGTCGACGGCCATGTCGCGGCCGAGGAAGCGGAAGGCGTTCCGCAAGCCAGACCAGCCCCTTCCAGCGATGCGTTGGGTCTCGGCGTGAGGCGGTGCTGCCCTAAAACTCGGGCATCCTACATCAGCCCCTCGAACGACCCAATCGCCGGAGGTCAGACCTGCGGAAAGAACAGTCCCAGCTCGCGGGCGGCCGACTCGGCCGAGTCGGAGCCGTGGACCAGGTTCTTCTCGATCTCCAGGCCGAAGTCGCCCCGGATCGAGCCGGGCGGGGCCGAGATCGGGTTGGTCGGGCCCATCAGGGCGCGGACGGCAATGACCGCGTCGGGTCCCTCGACGCACAAGGCGACCAGGGGCCCGGAGGTGATGAAGGAGACCAGGTCGCCGAAGAACGGCTTGCCCTCGTGCTCGCCGTAGTGCTGCTTGGCGGTCGCCTCGTCCAGGGTGCGCAGCTCCATCGCGACCAGCCGGAACCCCTTGCGCTCGAGCCGCCCGACCACCTCACCGACCAGGCCGCGGGCCACGGCGTCGGGCTTGCACAGGACCAGGGTGCGTTCGTCGGCCACGGGATCCTCCAAGGCGGGGGCTCGGGGGCTCGAGTAGCCGAAGGCGATCGCCCCCGAACGGAGCGGGAAAGGTCGGGAGATTCTACTCAGGCCGGGCCGGGACCGATGAGCAGGTCGCGGGCCTCCCCCACCGTGTAGAGCGACCCGGTGACGACCACCGCCTCGGTCTCGCCGGTGCTCTCCACGGCCTGGCTGACGGCGGTGGCCACGTCGGGGGCGACCTCGGCGTGCAGCCCGAGGGCCTCGGCCTCCTTGCGCAGCCGCTCGGCCGGGGCGGCCCGAGGGCTGCGGTTGGTGGTCACGACCAGCCGGCCGGTCGCCGGGGCCAGCCCCTGGAGGATGCCACGGATGTCCTTGTCGGCCAGGCAGGCCACCACCATCGTGCGCCGGTCGACCACGAACTCCTCGAGCAGCGCGGCCGCGAGGGCGCGGGCCCCGGCCGGGTTGTGGGCGCCGTCCAGCAGCACCAGCGGCTGGCGGGACACCACCTCGAGGCGACCCGGCGAGGTCACGGCGGCGAACCCGGCCCGCACCGTGTCCGGGTCAAGGTCGCGCCGCACCGAGGCCGGGGCGTCGGTGCCAGGGCCCCAGGCGCCCTGGTGGGCGCCGAGGAACGCCTCGACCGCGACCAGGGCCGTTGCGGCGTTGTCGGCCTGATGGCGGCCGTGCAACGGCACCAGCACGTCGGCGATGATGCCGCCCGGGGTGCGCAGGTCCAGCACCTGGCCGCCGACGGCCTGGCGGCGCCGCTCGACCCCGAAGTCGGGGCCCTCGACCAGGACGCGGGCGCCCAGCCCGGCCGCCCGCTCGCCGATCACCTCGAGCACGTCGTCGTCCTGGGCCTGGCTGACCACGGTGGCGCCGCGCTTGATGATGCCGGCCTTCTCGGTGGCCACCGCGGCCGGGGTGTCGCCCAGCTCGGGATGGTCGAGGCTGACCCGGTTGATGACGGCCACGTCCCCGTGCACCAGGTTGGTGGCGTCCCAGGTCCCGCCCATGCCGACCTCGACCACCTGGGCGTCGACCGGCAGCTCGGAGAACCAGACAAAGGCCAGCATTGTCAGGGCCTCGTAGAAGGTCACCGGCTGCTCCGAGACCCGGTCGACCTCGGACAGGAACGGCTCCAGATACGCCCAGGTCTCGGCGAACTCCTGGGCGGAGATGGGACGGCTGGCCAGCGCCACC
>DATENJ010000370.1:0-2712 GCA_035275125.1 Actinomycetes bacterium
GCGGACACCGCCGGCCGGCGCTCGTCGGCCGCGGCGGCCACCCGCTCGGCCTCGTCCCAGCTCCCGGCCGAGTAGTGGGCGATGCAGCGCAGCACCCGGCTGTCGATCCCGTAGCCGCTCCAGATCAGGCCGCTGTGCTCGGCCAGCTCGGTCGCCTGGTCGAGGGCGGCGCAGGCCGCGGCCAGGTTGCCCAGGTCGAGCTCGAAGGCGCCGAGGGCGTGGCGGGCCTGGAGCTCCAGCGGCCGGAACCGGGCGGCCGCGGACGCCCGGTCGGCGTCGCGCAACAGCTCCCGGGCCGTGGCCACATCGCCGAAGCGCAGCTCCAGGATGGACACGATGATGAGAGCCCTGGCCTCGTCGCCGACGCTGCCGGCGGCCCGGGCCATGACCAGCGCCTCCTCGCCCCGCCGCCGGGCCTCCTCGTAGTCGCGGGCCACCACCAGCGAGCGGGCCAGCCCGCTCGCGACCCGGGCCCGCAGCGGGGTCGGCGGCTCCGCCGGGACCAGCTCGACCGCCCGCTCGGAGGCGGCCAGGATCTCCGCGCGGATCCTGGGCAGGTCGACGTCCGGCTCGACGTCGAGCAGGTAGCTGCTCAGGCGGTCGTAGGCGGTGGCCGCCCGCAGCGGCTCAGCCTCCTCGTCGATGGCCTCCACGGCCTCCCTGGCCAGGCCGACGGCCTGACGGAACTCGCCAGAGTGGTTGGCCGCCTCGGCCGCCCGCACCAGCGCCTCGACCCGGTCGACGCCGGCGACGGCGGCGGCGTCGGGCACCCGGTTCCACAGCTCAAGGGCCTGGGTGAGGTGGCGGTAGGCCTCGCTGGGGGCGAACACGGTGGCCGCCTGGTCGGCCGCCCTGACCAGCGCGGCCAGCCCGCCCGGGAGGTCGTGGCTGGCCAGGCAGTGCCAGGCCAGCTCGGCCGCCGAGGCCGAGAGGTCGTCGCCGTCGTGGTCGCCGGCGGCCAGCAGGCCGGCGTAGGTGGCGTGGAGGCGGGTCCGCTCGCCCGGGAGCAGGTCGCCGTAGACCGCCTCCTGGAGCAGGGCATGGCGGAACCGGTAGCTCTCGGTGGCGGCGCTGGCCACCAGCACCTGCCCGGCGATGGCGTCGCGCAGGCCCCGCTCCACCTCGGCCTCGGGCCGTCCCGAGGCCGCCACCAGCAGCTGGTGCCCGACCCGGCGGCCGGCAACCGCGGCCACCTTGAGGACCTCCTGGGCCAGCTCGGACAGGGCCTCGATGCGGCCAAGGAGCACGTCGGCCAGGGCCTCGGGCAGGGCGATGTCGGCCCGGATGGCCCCGGCCGCGACCAGCTCCTCGGCAAAGAACGCGTTGCCCTCGGAGCGGGCCAGGATGCGGTCGACCACCACCGGGGTGACCGGCTGGCCGGCGACCGCCTGGAGGTACTCGCCCAGCTCGGCCCGGCCGAAGGGGGCGAGCTCGATGCGCTCCAGGTCGGGCAGGCGGACCAGCTCGGCCAGCAGGGGGCGCAGCGGGTGGCGGCGGTGGAGCTCGTCGGTGCGGTAGCTGGCCACCAGGGCCACCCGGCCGCCCCGCAGGGTCCGGACCAGGAACGCCAGCAGGTCGCGGGTGGAGCGGTCGGCCCAGTGCAGGTCCTCGATGACCAGCAGCAGCGGGGCCAGCTCGGACAGGCGGCCCAGCAGCGACAGCACCCCGTCGAACAGCTGGACCCGCTCGAACCCGTCCCCCGGTGGCGGCACCGGCCGGGACTCGGTGGCCAGCTCGGGCAGGAGCCGGCCAAGGCTGGGCAGGGCCGCGGTCAGCGGGGTGGCCACCTCGGCCTCGCCCGGCCGGGTGCCGAGGTCACGGAAGGCGTCGACGAAGGGGACGTAGGGGAGGCCGACGTCGCCGACCTCCATGCAGCCGCCGACCAGCACCCGGACGCCAGCCCCGCCGGCCCGGGCGGCCAGCTCGTCCAGCAGCCGGGTCTTGCCCACCCCGGCGTCGCCGGCGATCAGCCCGACCGCCGGGCGCCCGCGTTCGGCCCGGTCGAGCAGGCCGAGCAGGCGGTCCAGCTCATCGGCGCGGCCGACGAGGCTGGAGGTGGTCGCGGAGGTCACGCCGGAAAGTATGGCCCTCGGCCCGACAGCGGGGCACGCGAGTTCCGCCCCTCCCACTTGAGGACCCGGCCGCCCAGCATGACAAAGGGGACGTCGGCCAACAGCCCGAGGTCGTCCAGGGGGTTGCCGGGCAGGGCGATCACGTCGGCCAGGCGGCCCGGGGCCAGCGCCCCGACCCGGTCCCGCCAGCCGAGCAGCTCGGCCGCGACCACCGTGGCCGACTGGATGGCGGCCATCGTGGTCATCCCGTGGCGGGCCATGTAGGGCAGCTGCCTGGCGTTCCAGCCGTGGGGGTAGACGCCGCTGTCGGTGCCGTAGGCGATCTTCACCCCGGCCTTGACCGCCTTGGCGAAGCCGTCGCGCTGAGCCTGGGTGGTGGCCTCGTTCTTGGCCAGTGTCTCGGCCGGCCAGCCCTGCCGCGCGCCCTCGGCGGCGATGTAGTCGCCGTTGTAGATGTCGGCGACCAGGTAGGTGCCGCGCTCGGCCAGGAGGCCGGCCGCCTCGTCGTCCAGCAGCGAGCCGTGCTCGACCGAGCGGGCGCCGGCTCTGGCGGCGTTGACGATGCCCTGGGTGCCGTGGGCGTGGGCCGCCACGTGGGTGCCCTGGGCGGCGGCCTCCTCGACTGCGGCGGCCAGCTCGG
>DATENJ010000371.1:0-2516 GCA_035275125.1 Actinomycetes bacterium
TCGACGTGGTCATCCGAGTCTCCCCAGGCGGGCTCTGGCCCGGAACCCGGCCGCCACCATGCCCGCTAGCAGGAGCGCGCCACCAACCACCGCAGCGACTGCGGCCGTGGCGGGGGCTGTGGACAACCGCGCGAGCCCCGCCTGCCGGTCGGCTACTCTCCCCACCGGGGGCGCAGGCTCAGGTGCGGCGGACGCGGACGAGAGCGGTGGCGCGGCGGCTGACGTAGAAGTGGTTGCGGGCGCTCGGTCTGGTCCGGCGGCGGAGACTGGAGACGAGCTTCGGCCCGGGGACGGAGCACGGCCGGCGGCATCCGCGTCGTCGTTACCAAACCGTCCAGAACCATGGTCATCGACCAGCTCAGCGCCCGACCCACTCGCCCCGTCGTGGCTAGACCCGGACCCGCCGGACCCAGGGTCGTCACCTGACCCGACCTTCCCCGACCCCGACCCGCCGGACCCACGACCGGAGCTCGACCCCGACCCACCGGACCCGGCGTCCTCACCGGTACCGGCCTCCCCCGACCCCGACCCGGCGGACTCGGCCTCCCCCGACCCCGACCCACCGAATCCGGACCCACTCTCGCCCAACGCATGAGGGGCGGCCGCGGTGGTTGGGCTGAGAGCGGCCAGGGCGGGAACGGCGCCAGCGGCGAGGGCGAGGAGGGCCGCGATGGTGAGGGTGAAGGAGGTGAAGGTAAGGGAGGTGAGGCGGGTCCGCACCGGGATGGTCCTTTCCTAGTGGTGCTGTGTTCGACCCTGCCATCGCGGTCGGGTGGGGTTCGTTACAGTGACCCGGTGGACCTCGCTGTCGTCCTGACCACGTTCGTGGTGATCTTCCCGGCCGAGCTACCCGACAAGTCGCTGTTCGCATCGCTGGTGCTCGGGACCCGCTTTCGGCCGCTGCCGGTGTTCTGCGGTGTCGCCGCGGCCTTTGCTGTCCACGTGGTCATCGCCGTGGCGATCGGTGGGGTGTTCGCGCTGCTGCCAGAGCGCCTGGTCCTGTTCGTGGTGGCGGCGCTGTTCGCTGGCGGCTCGGCCTACCTCCTGCTCGGCAAGGAAGAGGACGGCGAGGCCGCCGAGGCGGCCCGGGCCGTGGCCGACCAGCGACCCGTGCGTGTCGCCCTGGCCTCCTTCGGCGTCGTGTTCCTCGGCGAGTGGGGTGACATCACCCAGATCACCACCGCCAACCTGGCCGCCAGGTACAACGACCCGCTCAGCGTCGGGGTCGGGGCCCTGCTCGCCCTGTGGTCGGTGACGGCGCTCGCCCTCACCGTCGGCCGGGGCCTGGTGCAGCGCATCCCGGCCCGCCTGGTACGGCGCTTCACCGGCGTGGTGCTGGCCGTCCTGTCCGCCCTGACCGTTGTCGAGGCCATCCGAGCCTGACCTGCTGGTTGCGCGAGCCGCCGCGGCCGGGCACGCTGATGTCGTGATGGTCCCCCTCATGCTGGTCTGGAACCGCGCCCTCGACTACGGGCGCGTGGTCACCTGCGGCTGTCCGGGGATCCGGGAGCCGAGGTAGCCGAGGAACGCCGCTCCCGGGTCTGCTCTGGGCCCGGTGCCCCCGCCCCCTCGGCCCCCTTCCAGCCGCAAGGAGAGACCATGACGGTCACCGACGAGCTGCTCCAGAACAACGCCGAGTTCACGCGCTCCTTCAGCAAGGGCGACCTGCCGATGCCTCCGGGCAAGGGCCTGGCCGTGGTCGCCTGCATGGACGCCCGGCTCAACGTCTACGCCCTGCTCGGGCTCAGCGAGGGCGAGGCCCACGTCATCCGCAACGCCGGCGGCGTGGTCAGCGACGACGTGCTCCGCTCCCTGGTCATCTCCCAGCGCCTGCTCGGCACCCGCGAGGTGATCCTCGTCCACCACACCGACTGCGGGATGCTGACCTTCACCGACGACCAGGTGAAGGCCGACATCGAGGCCGACATCGGCCTCCGCCCCCACTTCGCCCTCGAGGCCTTCTCCGACCTGGAGAAGGACATCCGCCAGTCGATCGCCCGCATCAAGGCCAGCCCGTTCGTCCCGAACAAGGACTCGATCCGCGGCTTCGTCTACGACGTGCGCACCGGCGCCCTCCAGGAGGTCACCTGACCGGCGGCCCCACCTAGCCCGGGAGCGGGTGGGCGGGCACGGCAACCTCCCCGAATCCCTCAGCGATCCCCATCGGGTGGTACCGACCATGTTGGTCCTCACCCGTCGGGTGTCAACGGAGATTCAGGGGCGAGGCGCGAGCTCAACCCGGCCCACTCGAGCCTCCGCCGCCGGAGTCGTCGTCGCCGGACCGGCCGGAGCCGCTCGAGTCGTCGTCCCGGTCGCGGCCGTCGTCGCCGCCGCTGTCGGACCGCTGGTCGTTGTCGGCCCCAGGGTCGCTGAACGCCGGCGGGCCCGGGTCGTCGGCGGGCTCGGCACCCGGGTCGGGTGTCGCGTTGGTGGCGGAGGGCTCCTGGAGCGTCTGGTCGGAGGGAGTGGCGCCGCCGGGCTCCAGCACGGCCAGCGGGCCCTCCACCTTCTCCCGT
>DATENJ010000372.1:0-6017 GCA_035275125.1 Actinomycetes bacterium
CAGGCCAACCCCACCCGGAGCGATCTCCCGGCGGACCCCCCGCCCGACCCCCCTGTGGATACCCGCCCCGCTGCCTCCCGTTCTGCGGCTACCCTCCCGGTTCGGGGGCCCACGTCCGGGATGGACGGCGCGATGGACGGCGCGTCCGTCTACGCATCCGAACACAGGACCGAACACAGGACCGAACACGCGTCCGAGCGCGGGACCGAGGGGCCTGCCCGGCGGGCGGTGGCGACCCTCGCCGTGGCCGCTCGGACCCGGACGTTCTGGGCGCTGGCGGTCGGGTTCGCGATCTGCGGGGCCTCGACCAACGGGCTGATCGCGACCCATTTCATCCCCTCGGCCCACGACCACGGGATGCCCGAGACGACCGCGGCCGGGCTGCTGGCCGTGGTCGGCTTGTTCGACATCGTCGGCACCGTCGCCTCGGGCTGGCTCACCGACAAGGTCAACCCGCGGCTGCTGCTGGCCGTCTACTACAGCCTGCGCGGGACCGGGCTGCTGATGCTTCCGGCCCTGCTGTCCGACTCGCTGCACCCCAGCATCATCGCGTTCGTGGTCGTCTACGGCCTGGACTGGGTGGCCACCGTGCCCCCGACCGCCGCGCTGTGCCGCGAGGCGTTCGGCGAGGCCGGTTCGGTGGTGTTCGGCTGGGTGTTCGCCGCCCACCAGATCGGCGCGGCGGTGGTCTCGGTCGGGGCCGGGGTCATCCGCGACACCACCGGCCAGTACACGATGGCCTGGGTCGGGGCGGCCTGCCTGTGCCTGGTCGCGGCCTTCGTCTCGACCCGGGTGGGGCGGCCGGCCGCCGTGCCGGTCAGCCCTTGACCGCCCCCATGGTGAAGCCGCTGATGAAGCGGTCGAGGAACAGGTTGAACACCAACGCGATCGGGACCGCGACCAGGATGGCCGCGGCCTGGAGCGACTGCCAGAAGAAGACGTCGCCGCGGATCAGCTCGGTCGGGACGCCGGTCGAGACGACCTTCTCGGTGGTCGGCGAGATGAAGGCCAGGGCGTAGATGAACTCGCTGGCCGTGAGGGTGAAGGCGAACACCACCACGGCCACGATGCCGGGGAAGGCCAGCGGGAGCACGACCCGGGCGAAGGCGGCCAGGCGGCTGTAGCCGTCGACCATGGCCTGCTCCTCCACGTCCCGCGGGATGGCCTTGAGGAAGCCGATCAGCAGCCAGACCGAGACCGGGATGGTGATGGTCGGGTAGACCAGCACCAGCGACCAGGTCGAGTCCTGCAGCCCGACCTCCACGACCAGCCGCGACAGGGACAGGAAGAGCAGGCTGGGCGGGACCAGGTAGACGAAGAAGATCGCGATGGCCATCGGGCCCGACCAGGGACGGTCGAGACGGGCCAGGGAGTAGGCGGCGGGCAGCCCGAGCAGCAGGGTGATGGCCACGACCAGCAGCCCGACCCACAGGGTGTTCCAGACGAAGGTGAGGAAGGCGGTGTCGCGCAGCAGGTACAGGACGTGGTCGGGGGTCGCGGCCAGGTTGAAGAAGAACGGGTTGTTCTCGGGGTTGTACAGGTCGCGGTTCTGCTTGAACGCGGTGACCAGGCTCCACAGGAACGGGGCGGCGCAGACGAGGGCGGACAGCACCGCCGCCGCGTAGATGCCGGCCCTGGCGAGCAGGTGGCGGCGTCGGTAGCGGCGCCGCAGCCGCTCGGTCGCGGCCGGCTCGGGCTGGGTGACCGGGCCGCGCTCGGCCGTGGTGGTGGCCACCTACAGCACCTCCATGCGCCGGACCGCCCGCAGGATGGCGATGGCCGCGGCCAGCAGCAGCGGGAACAGGAACAGCGCCACCGCAGCCCCCTGGGCGACGTCGCCGCCCTCGATCCCGCGGATGAACGCCCAGCTGGCCAGGACCTGGGTGGAGTTGGTGGGCCCGCCCCGGGTGAGCACGTACACCACCGTCATGTCGGTGAAGGTCAGGATCGCCCCGAACAGGGCCGCGACCGCGACCACGGGCAGGGTCAGGGGGATGGTCACCTCGAACATGCGCCGCCAGAACCCGGCCCCGTCGACCCGGGCCGCCTCGTCGAGGTCCCTGGGAATCGCGACCAGCCCGGCCAGGATGATGACCGCCGACAGCGGGGTCAGCCGCCACACGTGGACGGCGATCACCGAGGCCATGGCCAGGGCGGGCCGGCCCAGCCAGTAGGTGTTGGTGTCGATCACCCCCAGGTTGCGCAGCACCCAGTCGATCGGGCTGTAGACCGAGTCCAGCATCCACAGCCAGGCCACCGCCGACAGGGCCACCGGGGTCGTCCAGGGCAGCAGGACCAGGAACCGGACCAGCCACTTGCCGCGGAAGTCGGCCACAAGGATGTTGGCCAGGATCTTGCCCAGGACCACGATCAGGGCCATCGAGACCCCGGTGAAGATGAAGGTGTTGCGCAGCGAGCGCCAGAACACCGGGTCGTCGAGGGCGCGGCGGAAGGTGTCGAGGCCGGCCCAGTGGAAGCTGGGGTCGCCGGCGGTCACGTCGCTGAAGGCGAACCCGATGGCCAGGAAGAACGGCACCGCCACGAGCACGACCACATAGACGATCGAGGGCAGCAGGAACCAGACGGCCAGCTTGCGCTCGTCGTCGGCGAAGCGGCGGCGGGACTGGACGGCGCCGGCCTCGACACCGGCCCGGCTGCTGGTGGCCGCGTCCATCGCTCAGCTCCCGATCGGGACGGCGTCGGCGCGCTGGCCGCTGCTGGCGTCGAAGAAGCGCAGCCGGCTGGGGTGGACGGCGAACTCGTGGGTCTCCCCGGCTGCGATCGGCGTGCTCACGGTGGCCGGGAGCCGGGCGATGACCCGGGTGTCCTCGCCGACCCGCGAGGCGGTCCCGTAGACGTGCCGGTCGCCGGACAGGTACTCGATCCGCTCCACCTTGAAGGGGACCGGCGTCCGCTCGGGCCCGGGGACGTGCTCGGCCGGCAGCAGGTGCTCGGGGCGGAACCCGACGAACTTCCCGTCGCGCGGGACCAGGTTCATCGGCGGGGAGCCGATGAAGGTGGCCACGAAGGTGTCGGCCGGGTCGTCGTAGACCTCGACCGGCGGGCCCAGCTGGCGCACCCGGCCCCGGTCCATGACCGCGATCCGGTCGCCCAGCCCCATGGCCTCGGCCTGGTCGTGGGTCACGTAGATGGTGGTGATGCCGACCCGCTCCTGGAACCGCTTGAGCTCGTCGCGGGCGCTGGTACGCAGCTTGGCGTCCAGGTTGGAGAGCGGCTCGTCGAGCAGGAACACCCGTGGCTCGCGGACCAGCGCCCGAGCAAGGGCGACCCGCTGGCGCTCCCCGCCCGAGAGCTGGCGGGGGCGGCGGTCGAGCAGCTGGCCGATGCCGAGCAGGTCGGCCGCCCAGCGGGCCTTGCGGACCTGGTCGTCCTTGTCGAGCCGCTCGGCCTTGAGCGGGAAGACGATGTTCTGGAGGACGTTCTTGTGCGGGTACAGGGCGTAGCTCTGGAACACCATGGCGATCTTGCGGGCCCGCGGGGGGAGGTCGTTGACGACCTGCCCGCCGATCAGGACCTCGCCCTCGCTGGGCTGTTCCAGCCCGGCGATGGTGCGCAGCAGGGTGGTCTTGCCGCACCCCGAGGGGCCGAGGAGGACCAGGTACTCGCCCTCCTCGGTGGCCAGGTCGACCCCGTCCACGGCGGAGACACGCCCACCCTCGAACTGCTTGACGAGGTTGCGGACCTCGACGACGACAGTCATGGCCGGCCGCCGCTCAGGTGCCGCCGACCAGGCCGCGGGCCCGCCACTTCTCGAAGATCGGCTTGATCTGGGCCTCGGCCCGGGTGACGGCCTGCTTGGGCGTGACCTCCCCGCGGGCCGCGCTGGCGAACATGT
Source organism: Actinomycetes bacterium (assembly GCA_035275125.1). GTDB lineage: Bacteria > Actinomycetota > CALGFH01 > CALGFH01 > CALGFH01 > CALGFH01. Next base: position 3,857 of record DATENJ010000372.1, read on the forward strand.
TGGGGATCACGAAGGTCCCGAACACCTCGCCGATGGCGGTGTTGGACGGCCCCGGGTAGCCGATGTTGGTGCTCCATTTGGTGGCGTCCTTGAGGAAGGCCAGCTTGTCGGCCGGCTCGGCCCCGAACGGGTCCTTGGCCAGCCAGCCGTTCAGCTGGGGCACGCGCTCGGCGAAGGCCGGGAAGTCGTACAGCTTGGAGTGCCAGGTGGCCAGGGCGAAGTTCTCGGTGTAGTGGAACAGGAACTCCTTGGCGGCGTCGGCGTTGGCGGCGTGCTTGGGCACGATCCAGTTGTAGAGGACGTGCTGGGCGGCGCGGGCGTCGGCCGGGCCGCGCAGGGCCGGGACGAAGCCGACGTCCTTGGCCACGTCGGGGCTGGCGCCCTGGGCCGTCCGCCAGGCCGAGATCGAGTTGAGGATGTACGACAGCTTGCCGGCGATCAGGCCCTGGTTGTTGGAGGCGGCGTTCCAGGAGAAGACCTCGTCGGTCATGGACCCCTTGAACAGCTTGGTCATGAACTCGACGGCGGCCACCGTCTCGTCGGAGTTGATCACCACCCGCTCGTTCTCGTCCTGGACCGAGGCGCCGTAGGACCACATCAGGGCCCGGCCGGCCATGTTGGAGTCGATCTCCTGGGACATGCCGATGCCGAGCTGGGTGTTCTTGGTCTTCTTGATCTCGGACCCGCCCTTGAGCAGCTCGTCCCAGGTGGTGGGCCCGTTGGGCAGGCCGACGGCCGTCCACAGCGAGGTCCGGTAGTCGCCCGGGTCGGGCACCCAGCCGGGCGAGTAGGCGTAGTAGACACCGGTGGCCGGGTTGAAGCTGGACTGCTTGGACAGCTCCAGCTGCTGGCCCCAGCGCTTGGTGGCCTCGTCGGTCACGTCCTTGAGGTTGATGACGCTCGGCTCGAACTGCGACAGCGGGGCGATGTACTGGATCACGTCATGGCCCTGGCCGGCCTGGATCTCGGCCGCGATCCGGGTCGGGATCTGGGCGTTGTCGATGTGGTCGACGGTGACGTTGACGCCGACCTTCTTGCCCCAGTCCTGCGCGAACGGGTCGAACCAGTCGTCGTGGCTGGGCACGAAGTGGCTCCAGAGCAGGATCTTGAGGTCGCCGGAGAGCTTGGCCGACGGCTCGGTGAAGGTGCCCGCCGGAGCCTGGCCGGTCGCCTCCTGGCCGGCGCCGGGGCCGCCGCCGCCGGGCTCGCTGGTGCAGGCGGCCATGGCCGCGCCCAAGCCGGCCACCCCCACCGCCCGCAGGAATTGACGTCGGTCGGGTGTCCACAAGGCAGCTGGTCGGGATCCGCTGTCGGCCATGTGCGCAGCCTCCCTTGGCCGAGCCCGGGGGCGTCGTTCGCGCCTCCGATGTATAAAGGAGCGCTTTACCCAGGTTTAGCGCGTCTATGCCTGCGAGTTCGGTCCTCGTCTGTGGCGGGCGAGGGGTCAGGCGAGGACGTGGCGGTTGCGGCCCTTGGCCTTGGCCGCGTACAGGGCCTGGTCGGCCCGCTCGACCAGCGCGCTGCCGGGCTCCTGGAAATCCCAGCAGGCCAGCCCGACCGAGCAGGTCACCAGAGGGGTGACGACCCGCAGCCGCTCCACGATCTGGACCGCCTCCTCGAGTGCGCACGCCGGCAGCAGGAGCACGAACTCCTCCCCGCCGTAGCGGGCCAGCAGGTCGGTGGAGCGGACCTCGGCCCGCCAGGCGCTGGCTGCCTCCTTGAGCACCAGGTCGCCGGCCTGGTGGCCATGGCGGTCGTTGTAGTCCTTGAAGTTGTCCAGGTCGATCATGGCCAGGCACATCCCGGTGCCCATGCGTCGGGCCCGCTCCAGCTCCCGGGGCAGCTCCTCCTCCCAGACCCGCCGGTTCGGCACCCCGGTCAGCGGGTCGGTCCGGGCCAGGCCCTCCAACCGGCTGACCAGCCGGCTGATCTCGACCGCCTGGCCTTCGCTGAGCCGCCAGTTGACCAGGGAGGCGACGCTGGCCGCGAGCACGAAGGCGCCGTGGAGCAGGGCCCATTTCCAGGGGGAGCGCGCCGCGGCGGCGTGGTTGAAGACGTCGTGCGGAGCCAGCAGCCCGAGCACGCTGTGGTGGACGACCACATAGGCGAGGGCTAGCCCGAACGGCAGCCAGTCCTGGTAGAGGGTGATGACCCCGATCAT
>DATENJ010000373.1:0-2195 GCA_035275125.1 Actinomycetes bacterium
TGATCCCGATCGCGTAGCAGACGGCCGAGTTGGCCGCCGAGCCCCGGCCCTGGCAGTAGATGTCGGCGCGGCGGCAGAACTCCACGATGTCCCAGACGATCAGGAAGTAGCCGGGGAAGCCGAGCTGCTCGATCATCGCCAGCTCGTGGTCGATCTGGCGCCAGGCGCCCGGAGTGCGCTCGGCGTGCCGGGGGCCGTAGCGGCGGGTCGCGCCCCGGCTGGCCAGCTCGCGCAGCCAGGTCATCTCGGTGTGGCCGGGCGGGACCGGGAAATCGGGCAGTCGGGGGGCGACCAGCTCCAGGTCGAAGGCAAGGGACCGGCCGAGCTCGGCGGCCAGCTCGACCGTCCCCGGATAGCGGGCCAGGCGGGTCGCCTGCTCGAGCCCGGACCGCAGATGGGCGCCGGCCCCGGCGGGCAGCCAGCCGTCCAGGTCGGCCAGGGAGCTGCGGGCCCGGACCGCGGCCAGCGCGGTGGCCAGCCGGCGACGTCCCGGGGTCGCGTAGTGGACGTTGTTGGTCGCCACCACCTCGACCCTGGCCCGGTCGGCCAGCCGGACCAGGGCGTCGTTGCGGACCGAGTCGAGCGGGTCGCCGTGGTCCCAGATCTCCACGTGGACGTTGTCGCGCCCGAACGCCTGGACGAGCCGGTCCAGCTCACCCTCGGCCGCCGTCGGCCCCCGCTCGGCCAGCGCGCTGGCCACCGCCCCCTTCCGGCACCCGGTCAGCACCGCCCAGTGCCCGCCATGCAACCCGGCCAGCCGCCCCAGCTCCCCCTGGGGCGCCCCCTTGGCCCCGGCCATCTGCGCCTCCGAGATGGCCCGGCACAACCGCGCGTACCCCTCCGGCCCCCGCGCCAGCACCACCAGATGCTCCCCACCCGGGTCGGGCGTCCCCGTCCGCTGCGCCCCCCGGTGCTGGCCGCCCGGCCCGGTTCCCGGCCCTCCAGGCCGCCGGGGCCGCGGGGCCTGCAGGCCACCGGGGACCAGCGTCAGCTCGGCGCCGAAAATGGTCGGGAGGCCCAACGCCCTTGCCGCCTCGGCGAAGCGGACGATGCCGTACATGCCGTCGTGGTCGGTGATGGCCAGCGCCTCAAGGCGAAGGTGCGCCGCCTCCTCCGCCAGCTCCTCCGGGTGCGAGCCACCGTCGAGGAAGCTCGCATTCGAGTGGCAGTGCAGCTCGGCATACGGGACCACCACCTTCCCTCGCCCACCCGGCTCACGCGCGCCAGGTGACCGGTAGGGCTGGCGCCGGGACGACCAGGCTGGGGCGTCTCCTCCGTCCGCGTCGGGAGGCTGGTTGGCGGGAGGCGGCCGCCCGGCGAGGCGACGTTCCAGCTCGGACCAGGGAAGCGGAGGATTTTGCCATCCCATGCGCGCGATGATCGAACATATGTTCGAGGATGACAAGTTCGGCGCTGAATTCCCGAGTGCCGCGCAGACCCCGATCTCACTGAATTCTCTCCGTAATGTTCATTCGACAATTTCTCGTGCAGACACCGCCAGGCGGCCTAGCGTCACGAGCCGAACCACCCGGGCCCATCAGGGGCGGCCGAAGCTGGCGGCGATGCCGTGCTCGGCCGACTCGTAGCTGGCGCCGGCGTGGGCGGTGAGACGGGCGATGCCGGTCAGCGCCTGATGGAGGGTGGCGCCGCTGCGCTGCCACTCGGCCCAGAGCTCGAGGAAGCGGGCCTGGGCGATGCCGGCCCAGTCGGATCCGAGCGGGGCCACGTTGCCGGCGAGCTGCCGCAGGGTGCCCTCGATGGAGGACGCGCCGGCGTCGAGCTGGGCGGAGATCTGCTGGAGCTGTTCGGGGGTGACGCGGATGCCGGTGGCCGCCATCTTGCTCCTCCTCGGTGCGCTGGTGGTGGAGCAGTTCTACGTTCGGGAGAAACCGGCCGCAAACGACTGTCCACAGCCCCCGGAGGCTGGCTCAGTCGTAGGTCGCCTCGACCCACCAGCGGCCGCCGGTCAGCCGGAGCAGGTAGGCGGCGCCCTGGTCGGTGGTCGCCTGGAGGCGGACAAGGCGACGGTGGGCGGCCGGGTCCCACCAGCGCTCGTCGACCAGCCAGGGGCCGGCCCAGGCGGTGATGATCGACCAGTCGCGATCCCGGACCCGGACCCGGCTCGGGAACGAGCCGAGCAGGCCGCGGCCGTCGACCGCGACGGTGGCGCCGGCGGCGTCCACCACCTCCGCCGG
>DATENJ010000374.1:0-6074 GCA_035275125.1 Actinomycetes bacterium
GGCCGACCTGGGCCGGCTCGAGGAGCGGGCCGACGCCGAGCGGGACCGGCTGCGGGCCATCCTGGACGAGGCCTGCGGGCGCCTGCGGCCGGGCCAGCCCACCGCCGAGGTGGTCGCCGGGCTGCTCGAGGACCACCCCGACACCGGTGGCGTGCTACGCGAGGCCGAGGCCCTGACCGCCGAGGCGATCGCCTTCACCCTCGAGCGGGACCTGGTGCCCGGCCTCGACGGCGAGTGCCTGGTCGCGCCGTCGCCCCCGTCGCGCCGCTGGGCCCTGGCCATGATGTCCTGGGCCGCCCCCTATGAGCCCGACGCCCCCTCCCGCTACTACATCTCGCCGCCCGAGCCGGACTGGCCGGCCAGCGAGCAGGACGACTGGCTGAAGGTGTTCAGCCGGACCACCCTGCCCGCCATCACCGTCCACGAGGTCGCCCCCGGCCACTTCGCCCACGGGCGGCGGCTGCGCCAGCTCACCTCCGACGTCCGCCGGACCCTGCACTCGCTGTCGTTCGTCGAGGGCTGGGCCCACTACGTCGAGGAGGTCTGCATCGAGGAGAGCTTCCGGGCCGACGACCCCCGCTTCGCCGCCGGGGTCGCCCTCGAGGCGCTCCAGCGGGTCACCCGCCTGGCCGTGTCGATCGGCACCCACGCCGGCACGTTGTCGGTCGCCGACGGCGCCGCCCGCTTCGAGGCCGACGCCTTCTGCTACGGCCCGGCGGCCCGCGCCGAGGCCGCCAGGGCCACCTTCGACCCCACCTACGGCCGCTACACCTGGGGGAAGCTGGAGATCCTGCGCCTCCGCGACGAGGCCAGGTCGAGCTGGGGCGCCGGCTACTCCCACGCCCGCTTCCACGACGCCCTGCTGCGCCTCGGCTCGCCGCCGCTGGGCCTGATGTCCGCCGCGCTCGCACTCAAGGGCTAGCCGGGGCGGCCGAGACATGATTGGCTGATTGACGCAGCATCCGAACCAGGAGCCGAACCGCCGTGAGCGAGACCGCCAGCGCACCGGACCCGGGCGAGCGGGACCTGTACGACCCGTACCTGTACATCAACCGGGAGATCTCCTGGCTCCAGTTCAACGACCGGGTCCTGGCCATGGCCGCCGACCCCGAGGTCCCGCTGCTGGAACGGCTCAAGTACCTCTCCATCTACTCGTCCAACCTTGACGAGTTCTTCATGGTCCGGGTGGCCGGCCTGCGCGACCAGGTCGAGTCGGGCATGGTCACCCGAGGGTCGGACGGCTGGACCCCCAGCGACACCCTTGAGGCGATCGCCAAGCACGTCGGCCCCTCTATCGAGCGCCAGATCCGGGTGTTCCTCGACGAGGTCGTCCCGGCCATGGCCGAGGCCGGCATCCGCATCGCCGACATCGGCGAGCTGGACGACCAGGAGCTGGACTTCCTGCGCGACTACTTCCAGCGCCAGGTCTTCCCGGTGCTGACGCCCCTGGCGGTCGACCCCAGCCACCCGTTCCCCTACATCTCCAACCTGTCGCTGTCGCTGGCCGTGACCGTGCGCGACCCTGGCACCGCCCGCGACCGCTTCGCCAGGGTCAAGGTGCCGGGCATCCTGCCCCGGTTCGTCCCCCTGGGCGACGGCAACACCTTCGTGCCTCTCGAGCAGGTGATCGCCACCCACCTGGACAAGCTGTTCCCGGGCATGCAGGTGGTCGAGGCCCACCCGTTCCGGGTGACCCGCGACGCCGACATCGAGCTGGCCGAGGACGAGGCCGACGACCTGCTGGTCGCGGTCGAGCAGGAGCTGCGCCGCCAGCGCTTCGGGGTGGTGGTCCGCCTCGAGGTGGCCGCGACCATGCCCGACCACGTGGTCCGGCTGCTCCAGCGGGAGCTCGAGGTCGAGGACGACGCCCTGGTCACGGTGGAGGGGCCGCTCAACCTGGGCGACCTCATGGGGCTGGTCTCCTCGGTTGACCGCCCCGAGCTGGCCGAGGAGCCCTGGGTCGGGACGACCCAGCCGCGCCTGCTGGCCACCGAGGACGGCACGGTCAACCTGTTCGCCACCCTGCGCGAGGGTGACCTGCTGGTCCATCACCCCTATGACGCCTTCTCGAGCTCGGTGCAGCGGTTCATCGAGCAGGCCGCCGAGGACCCCGACGTGCTGGCCATCAAGCAGACCCTGTACCGGACCGACGGCGACTCGCCGATCGTCACCTCCCTGATCCAGGCGGCCGAGTCCGGCAAGCAGGTGGTGGTGCTGGTCGAGGTCAAGGCCCGCGGCGACGAGGCCTCCAACATCGGCTGGGCCAGGGCGCTGGAGCGGGCCGGCTGCCACGTCGCCTACGGGCTGGTCGGGCTCAAGACCCACTCCAAGACCGCCCTGGTGGTCCGGCGCGAGCACGGCGGCATCCGCCGCTACGTCCACATCGGCACCGGCAACTACAACGCCAAGACGGCCCGGCTCTACACCGACTTCGGCCTGCTGTCGTGCGACGAGGACCTGGGGTCCGACCTGACCCAGCTGTTCAACTCGCTCACCGGCTACGCCCGCGGCGCCCGCTACCGCAAGATCCTGGTCGCCCCCAACTTCCTGCGCCAGGGGGTCATCGACCTGATCGAGCGGACCGCCGAGCGGCACAGCAGCCGCCGCCCGGGCCGTATCACCCTGCAGATGAACTCGCTGGTCGACGCGGCCTGCATCCGCGCCCTGTACACCGCCTCCCAGGCCGGGGTGCAGATCGACCTGATCGTGCGGGGCATCTGCCGGCTGCGGCCACAGGTGCCGGGGGTGAGCGAGAACATCCGGGTCCGCTCGATCGTCGGCCGGTTCCTGGAGCACGGCCGCATCTGGAACTTCGCCAACGGCCGCCGGCGCGAGTACTACATCGGCTCGGCCGACCTGATGCCCCGCAACCTCGACCTGCGGGTCGAGTGCGTGACCCCGGTGACCGACCCCGACCTGACCGGCCGGCTCCAGGAGGTCCTCGACGTCATGCTGGCCGACAACGTGCAGGCCTGGGAGCTGTCGGAGGACGGCTCCTGGCAGCGGCGCCAGCCAGAGGAGGGTGAGCGCCGGGTCGCCACCCACAAGCGGCTGCGCGAGCTGGCCCTGCGCCGTGGGGTCGAGGCCCGCGCCGGCGCCAAGGCCGACCACCGCTGACCGGCGGGGTGACCAGGCAGCCTGAGCGGGTAGCCTAGGGCTTGGCAGGAGCATCCTGGACCCGCCCCGAGGAGCCGCCGTGACCACCGAGACCGCACAAGGGACCGCGCTCGACACCCTGGCCGTCGACACCGTCCGGACCCTGGCGATGGACGCCATCCAGAAGGCCGGCGACGGCCACCCGGGCACGGCCATGGCCCTTGGCCCGGCCGCCTACGTGCTCTGGACGCGGTTCCTGAGCTTCGACCCCACCCGGCCGGACTGGTTCGACCGCGACCGCTTCGTGCTCTCCAACGGCCACGCCTCGGTGCTGCAGTACATCGCCCTGCACCTCACCGGCTACGGCATCGGCATCGACGACCTCAAGCAGCAGCGCCAGTGGGGCTCGATCACCCCCGGCCACCCCGAGCACTTCCTCACCCCCGGGATCGAGGTCACCACCGGGCCGCTCGGCCAGGGGGTCGGCAACGCGGTCGGGTTCGCCCTCGCCGAGCGGTTCCTGGCCGACCGCTACAACCGCGGCGGCAGCCAGGTGGTGGACCACCGCACCTGGGCCTTCTGCTCGGACGGGGACATGATGGAGGGCGTCAGCTCCGAGGCGTCCTCGTACGCCGGCTACCTGCGCCTCGGCAAGCTCACCCTGCTGTACGACGACAACCACATCACCATCGACGGCCGCACCGAGATCACCTTCGGCGAGGACGTCGAGGCCCGCTACCGGGCCTACGGCTGGCACACGGTGGCCGTCGAGAACGCCAACGACCTCGAAGAGATCGCCGCCGCGTACCAGGCCGCGGTCGACCAGCCCGACCGGCCGACCTTCATCCGGCTGCGCAGCCACATCGCCTGGGGGGCGCCCAACGCCCAGGACACCTCGAAGGCCCACGGCTCCGCCCTCGGCGAGGACGAGGTCAGGGCGACCAAGCAGGCCTACGGCTGGGACCCGGACAAGCACTTCGTCGTGCCCGACGGCGTGTACGACCGCTGGCGGGTCAAGGTGCCGGCCAACCAGGAGGCCCGGGCCGACTGGGAGCGGCGCCTCGAGGACTACACCGGGGCCGAGCCCGAGCTGGCCGCCGAGCTGCGGGCCGGGATCGCCGGCCAGCTCCCCGACGGCTGGGACGCAGAGCTGGACCGGCTGTTCACCGAGCCCAAGAAGATGGCCACCCGGTCGGCCTCCGAGGAGTGCATCAACGCCATCGCCCAGCGGCTGCCGACCTTCATCGGCGGCTCGGCCGACCTGGCCGAGTCCAACAAGACCGACATCAAGGGTGGCGGCAGCATGGGCCCGGGCGAGGTCGGGCGCAACCTCCACTTCGGCATCCGCGAGCACGGCATGGGGACGATCAGCAACGGCCTGGCCCTCCACGGCGGGCTGCGGCCGTTCTGCGCCACCTTCCTGGTCTTCTCCGACTACATGCGGCCCAGCGTGCGCCTGGCCAGCCTGATGGACCTGCCGGTGGTCTACGTCTGGACCCACGACTCGGTCGGGCTGGGCGGCGACGGGCCGACCCACCAGCCGATCGAGCACCTGGCCGCGCTGCGGGCCATGCCACGGCTGCGGGTCATGCGCCCGGCCGACGGGCCGGAGACGGCCGAGGCCTGGCGGGCGGCCATCGCCCGCACCGACGGCCCGACCGCCCTGGCCCTGTCCCGCCAGAACCTGCCCCCGATCGACCGGGCGACCCACGCCGGGCCCGAGGGCCTCCACAAGGGCGCCTACGTGCTGGCCGACGCCGACGGTGGCGAGCCGCGGCTGGTCCTGATCGCCACCGGCTCGGAGGTGTGGGTGGCGCTGGACGCCCGCGACCGGCTCCAGGCCGGCGGCGTCCCCACCCGGGTGGTGTCGATGCCCTGCTGGGAGCTGTTCGAGGACCAGGGCCAGGGCTACCGCGACCAGGTCCTGCCCCCCGGCGTCCCGGCCCGGCTGGCGGTGGAGGCCGCGACCAGCTTCGGCTGGACCCGCTGGGTCGGCGATCGCGGCGAGGTCGTCTCCAGAGACGACTTCGGCGCCTCGGCCCCCGGCGAGCTGGTGCTGGAGAAGTTCGGCTTCACCCCCGACAACGTCGCCGACCGGGCCAGGTCCCTGCTCGGCCGGCTGGACAGCGGAAGTGCCAAGGACTGAGTAGAGAGGAAGGACATCCGATGACGTCCCGCCTGCAGCAGCTCACCGACCAGGGCGTCGCCGTCTGGTGCGACTCGATCGCCCGCGACTGGATCCAGAAGGGGGAGCTGCGCCGCCTGCGCGACCAGTTCCATGTGGCCGGGGTCACCTCCAACCCGACCATCTTCCAGAAGGCGATGGGGGAGGGGTCGTTCTACGACGACGATATCGCCGCCCTGGCCGCCGCCGGCCGCGACCCCGCGGGCATCTTCGAGGCCCTCGCCCTCGACGACATCCGCGCCGCCGCGGCCGAGCTGGAGCCGGTCTGGGAGCGCACCGGCGGGGTCGACGGCCGCGTCTCGTTCGAGGTGCCGCCCGACATCGCCGACGACACCGAGACCACCATCAGCGAGACCCGGCGGCTGTTCGACGAGCTGGCCCGGCCCAACGTGTTCATCAAGATCCCGGCCACCGCCGCCGGGGTGCCGGCCATCCGGGCCTCGATCGCCGACGGCATCAACGTCAACGTGACCCTGATCTTCTCCATCGCCCGCTACCGCGAGGTGATCGAGGCCTACCTGAGCGGGCTGGAGGAGCTGGCCGCCTCCGGGGGCGACCTCAGCGAGGTGGCCAGCGTGGCCTCGTTCTTCGTCAGCCGGGTCGACACCCTGGTCGACCCCCAGCTCCAGGCGATCGTCGACGAGGGCGGCCCCCAGGCCGAGGCGGCCCGGGCCCGGCTGGGCACGGCCGCCATCGACAACGCCAAGCTGGCCTACGAGATCTTCCAGCAGACCTTCGCGGGACCGCGCTGGGAGGCCCTGGCCTCCGCGGGCGCCAAGGTCCAGCGGCCCCT
>DATENJ010000375.1:0-12130 GCA_035275125.1 Actinomycetes bacterium
CTCGGCGGCCGCCTGCCCGTCGCCCTGCTGGAGCGAGGCCCGGTTGGCGCCACGCTCCTTGCGGATGGCGACCGACTTGGCCTTGGCCCTGGCGGTGCGCTCGGACTCGCCGGCCGCGATCAGCCGGTCGTAGGTTTCCTGGTCTGGCTGGATGTCGTCTGCCATCGGAACCTCGTTCCCCCTAGAGCGGCCCCGAGATGCCGCCGTCCTTGCGGATCCGCCAGAAGTGGACGGCCAGGAAGATGGTCGCCACGAACGGCAGCGCCAGGACGTGCAGCACATACCAACGGATGAGCGTCGACGGCCCGATCTCCACCGAGCCGAGTAGCACGAACCGGACCTGGTCCCCGAGCACCGGGGTGTAGCCCATCATCGAGGTGCCCACGGCCACCGCCCAGATGGCCAGCTGGTCCCAGGGCAGCAGGTAGCCGGTGAACGACAGCAGCAGGGTGAGCAGCAGCAGGATCACCCCGACGACCCAGTTGAACTCCCGCGGCGGCTTGTAGGCCCCGTGGTAGAAGACCCGGGCCATGTGCAGGAACACCGTGAACACCATCAGGTGGGCGGCCCAGCGGTGCATGTTGCGCATCAGCTGGCCGAAGTTCACCGAGGTGGAGAGGGCCTGCATGTCGTTGTAGGCCAGCTCCTGACCCAGCCCGGCCGTTGGCCGGTAGAAGAACATCAGGAAGATGCCGGTGATGGTGAGCAGGATGAACAGGAAGAACGAGAGCCCGCCGAGGCAGAAGGTGTAGGTCAGCTTCAGCCCGTGCCGCTTCACCTTCACCGGGTGCAGGTGGTAGAGCACGTTGTTCATCATGGCCAGGGCGCGGTCCCTCGAGGTGTCGCGGTACCCGGGACGGTAGATCGACCCAGGCCGGAAGATCGACTTCCAGACCTGAGAGTCCCTGGTCTGCTTCCAGATCTCGCCCGGCTTTGGTGGCTTGGGCGGCCGAAGCTTCAGCGCCACGCGTTACTCCTCGTTGGAGAGACCAAACCTATCCTTTTGCCGCCGCCTTGCCCTCGCCAACCCGCGCGTACCACAGGGCGCCGGTGGGGCAGCGGTCGATGCAGATGCCGCAGCGCACGCACTCGTTGTCGTCGATCACGAAGAGGGCGTGCGATGACTGGGCCAGGGTCGTGACCTCCTGGCTCTGGCCGTCGGCGACGATGTCCGGGGCCAGCATGTAGATGCAGTCCCAGGGGCAGACGTCCTCGCAGGCGCGGCAGAGAATGCACAGCTCGGGCGAGAGGGCGATGTGCCGACGGGGCTTGATCCGGTCCTGGAGCCAGTTGGGGTCGACCGTGGCCAGGGTGTAGTCGTCGTGCATGCTTGGCTTGTTCGGGTTCACCGGTCGATCCTCCCACGCCGCCTACTTGTAGCCACCGGTGGCCTCGCGCTTCTCCTCACCGGACGGCAGCGTCTTGGGGTTCCGCTTGTTGTACAGGTAGACCCCGACACCGAAGGCGCTCAGGGCCAGGCCGTACCAGATGACCACGATCACGTCGCGGATCATCTGCTGGGGCAGGTCGAGCTCGCCGAAGCCGTAGGGGACGGTGAAGCGCCCCGTCCACTTGAGCGTGCCGTCGGCGAAGTACAGCCAGTAGGACGGGATCACGGCCATGGTGACGAACATCGCCACCCAGATCCCCATGGTGATGAGCGTGAGCTTGACCCAGCGCTCGCCCTCGTCCTTCGGCCGTACCAGCGACACGCCTTGCCTCCACGTCGAGTGACCCGATCGTCCCCCTGCCGTCGCATCCTAGCATTGCATTCGGGTCCTGGCGGCTACACTCGAAGGCCGGGTCCAGCTGTCGAGAGCCGAGGTCGCCATGCCGCGCCGCACCACCTTGACCGTGGTGGCCGTGGTCGTGGCGGCGGCCGTGGTCGCCCTGGTCGTGCTGGCCGGAGGCGGCGGGACCGGCCTGGCCCCCGAGGCCGGCACCGGGCAGGTGGAGGAGGTCAGCCCGGGCGTCGCCGTGGTCCCCGACGCCCAGCGCCAGCCCCTGCCCGCCTTCACCGGCCGTACCCTCGACAACCAGGAGATCGACCTGGCCAGCCTGCGGGGCCGTCCCCTGGTGCTGAACTTCTGGGCCTCGTGGTGCGGGCCCTGCCGGGCCGAGCAGAAGGGCCTCGAGCTGGCCAGCAAGGCCCTGGCCGGCCAGGACGTCCGCATGGTCGGGGTCAACATCCGCGACGACCAGGGCGCGGCCACCTCCTACCTGGAGGAGTTCGGCGTCGGCTACCCGTCGCTGTTCGACCGGCCGGCCGTGCTCCCGGCCCGCCTCGGCGCCCTCGGCCCCCAGGCCCCGCCCTACACCCTGGTCGTCGACGCCCAGGGCCGGGTGGCGGCCAGGGTGTTCGGAGCCCTGCCCGGCGACCGGCCCGAGCTCCAGGCCGCCCTGCTCACCGACCTGGTCGAGCGGGTGACCTAGATGAGTTGGGCCGAGCGGGCGCAGCAGATCGTGGTCGACGGCAACGTCGTCGTCGCCCTGGCCGTTGCCGCCCTGGCCGGGTTCGTGTCGTTCGCCTCGCCGTGCGTGCTGCCGCTGGTGCCCGGCTACCTCTCCTACATGTCGGGGGTCAGCGGCCAGGACGTCGAGCAGCGGGGCGACCGGCGGGCCGGCCGGGTGGTGGCCGGGGCGGCCCTGTTCGTGCTCGGGTTCTCGATCGTGTTCGTGGCCCTCGGGGCGGCTCTCGGGGCGGTCACCTCCTGGCTGGTGCTGAACCGGGACCTGGTCACCCGGGTCGCCGGGGTGCTGGTGATCGTCATGGGCCTGTTCCTGGCCGGGGTGATCAAGCCGGGCTTCCTGTACCGGGAGCGGCGCCTGCGGGCCGACAAGGTCCCCGGCGGGCTGGCCGGGGCCCTGCCGCTCGGCATGGTGTTCGGGCTCGGCTGGACACCCTGCATCGGCCCGACCCTCGGCGCCGTGCTCGGGCTGGCCACCGTCGGCGGGGGCGGGGCCCGCCGGGGGGCGCTGCTGCTGTTCGCCTACTCGGTCGGCCTTGGCCTGCCGTTCCTGGTCGCCGCTCTCGGCTTCCGGCGGGCGCTTGGCCGGTTCCCGGCCCTGCGGTCCCGCTTCCGGTTGTTCGAGCTGGTCGGGGGCGGGATGCTGGTGGTGATCGGCCTGCTGCTGCTCACCGGCCTCTGGGACACCCTGCTGACCCAGCTCAAGGTGTGGTCCGGGTCGATCACTCTGCCCCTGTAGCGAGGTACTGTCCTTGGCCGTCGAGCTCCGACCCCCCGCCGCCCGCCCTGACCGGCCGCCGCGCCGGCCCAGCCTCGGCGACACCCTGCGCCAGGCCTGGCGCGAGTACCGCTCCATGCGGACCGCCCTGGTCCTGCTGGTGGTGCTGGCCGCGGCCTCGATCCTTGGCAGCCTGTTCCCCCAGGAGGGCCTCAGCCCCCAGCGGGTCGACCAGTACTTCAGCGACCACCCGGCCCTTGCCCCGGTGCTGGAGCGCCTGGGGATGTTCGACGTCTTCGGCTCGGCCTGGTACATGGCCATCTACCTGGCCCTGCTCGGGGCCCTGGTCGCCTGCCTCGTCCCGAGGACCCGGGCCCTTGTGCGGGTGCTCCGCTCCCGGCCGCCCCGTGGCGGCGACCTGGCCCGCTACCGCACCCGGGCCAGCTTCCAGACCCCGGCCTCGCCCGACCAGGCCATGGCCGCGGCCCGCCGGGTCCTGCGCCGGAGCCGCTACCGCCTGGCGGCACATGACGGCGGCGAGCTGGCCGGGGAGAAGGGGTTCCTGCGCGAGGCGGCCAGCATGCTGTTCCACGTTTCGCTGCTGGTGCTGCTGATCGGGCTGGCCTACGGCAAGGGCTACGGGTACCGCGGCCAGGCGGCCATCGTGGAAGGCGAGACCTGGGCCAACGCCAGGGTCGGCTACGACAGCTTCAGTCCGGGCCGCTTCTTCGGGCCCGAGCACCTGGCCCCGTTCCAGCTCCGGCTGGACGCCTTCACCAACTCCTTCTACCCCAACAACACTCCGCGCGAGTTCGCCTCCCAGGTGACCGCCTTTGACCTGGATGGCCAGAGGCTCCAGTCCCAGCGGGTCGCCCCCAACCGGCCCATGACGGTCGACGGCGTGCGGATCTTCCAGTCCGACTACGGCTATGTCCCGGTGGTCCGGGTGCAGGGCAAGGACGGCAAGGACCTGGTCGCCGCCCAGGAGGTCCTGACCCTGCGCGACCCGGCCTCGGAGTGGTCGACCGGGGCGGTGAGGGTCACAAGGGCCAGCCCCCAGGTCGGGCTGGAGCTGACCATGTTCACCGGCCTGGAGACGGCCCCGAACTGCCCGGGCGGGGCGCCGTTCTGCAACGACCCCCGGCTGGTCCGGCCGGTGCTGGTGGTGCTGGCCTACCAGGGCGACCTCCAGGCGAACCGGGCCCAGAGCGTGTTCACCCTCGACCGCTCCCGGCTGGAGCTGCTCGGCGACCGGCCGCTGCTGCTGGTGCCCGGCCAGTCCAAGGCGCTGGCCAACGGCATGGTGGTGTCGTTCACCGACCTCAAGCAGTACAGCGTGTTCACCCTGGCCCGCGACCCGGGGGTGCCGGTGGTGGCCGTCGCCGCCGGGCTGCTGCTCTGTGGGCTGGTCCCGTCGCTGTACGTGACCAGGCGCCGGGTCTGGGTCCGGGCCGCCCCCGACGGGGCCGGCGGCACCCAGGTCGAGCTGGCCGGCCTCGCCCTCCAGGGCAAGGCCGCCTTCGAGGGCGAGCTGGCCCGCATCGCCCAGCAGGTACAACGCGGTACGCTTGACCCTCCGGACCGCTCCCGGTAGGAGATCGTCCATGTCGCCGGCCGACCTGGCCACCACGTCCGACACCCTGGCCTGGCTGGCCGTGCTCAGCTATGTGGTGGCGGCCACGCTGTTCGGGCTCGACTTCGCCTACCGGCTGCGCTGGCTCGGGGTGGCCGGGCTGACCGTGACCGTCGCCGGGCTGGTCGCCAACCTGGGCGCCGCCGTGACCCGTGGCCTGGCGGTCGACCGGGTGCCGTGGGGCAACATGTACGAGTTCTCGATCATCGTCGGGATCGTCACCGTGTCCGGGTTCCTGATCTGGGTGGCCCGCCGGCCCGAGATCCGCCCCCTCGGCGTGTTCGTGCTGCTCCCGGCCGTCCTGGCCATGGCCCTTGGGGGCCTGGTGTTCCGGGTGCCGGCCGGCCCGCTGGTCCCGGCGCTCAACTCCCGCTGGATCGTGATCCACGTGGCCGCGGCCATCACCGGCTCCTCGGTCCTGTGCCTTGCGGCCGTGTTCAGCATCCTGTACCTGGTCAAGGACCGGTTCGAGCGCCGCCAGCGTCCACCGGCCCCGCCCCTGGTCGCCGGGGCGGCCCAGACCGCCGACCGGGTCGAGGTCGACCAGGCGGTGGCCCGCCACGCGACCGTCTGGGACCGGATGCCCTCGGCCGACACCCTCGACCACCTGGCCTACCGGACGGCCGCCTTCGGCTTCCCCATCTGGACCTTCGCCATCATCGCCGGGGCCATCTGGGCCCAGGCCGCCTGGGGCCGCTACTGGGGCTGGGACCCCAAGGAGACCTGGTCGTTCATCTCCTGGACGGTGTTCGCCGCCTACCTGCACGCCAGAGCCACCGCCGGCTGGCGCGGCCGCCGCGCCGCCTGGCTGGCGATCCTCGGCCTGGCCACCCTGCTGTTCAACTTCTACGCGGTCAACACCGTCATCGTCGGCCTCCACAGCTACGGCGGCCAGTAGGCCCGGGAATGACGACGCCCCCGAACCTGATGGGTTCGGGGGCGTCAGCCGCCTGATCCACTGCCCGGCGGGCTCATCGCTTGGCGCGACGCTGCTCGCGGCGGACGCGGCGGGCGACCCGCTGCTCCCTGGCCAACTCGGCCTGGGCGAGCAGCTCGGCCTGGCGGGCCCGGGCGACCTGGTAGGTCATGGACAGCATGCTCAACCCTCCTCTGGGCACCATGAAGCTTGCCGCCGGGGTACGATGCTTCCCCGAGGCTCACTTCGGTGTTCTATTTGGCTACAGTGGCATTATACCCTAATGGATCGGGGTTGACTAGTGTCCGAAGGGCCCAAACGTTCGAAGAAAGTGGGTCGATCGCCGAACAAAGTGGTGCCGATCCATGACGGCGCTGAGCCGGTCCGGGCCTCGCTCGACGACACCGACCTGGCCATCGTCCGGGCCCTCCAGGCCAACGCCCGCGCCACCTACACCGAGGTCGGCAAGGCGGTCGGCCTCTCGGCGGCCTCGGTGCACGAGCGGGTCCACCGGCTCGAGACCCGCGGGGTCATCCGTGGCTACCACGCCGAGGTCGACCCCGTGCTGCTCGGCCTGAGCGTGCTGTCGCTGGTCAGCGTCCTGCCCAGCGACTCCATGGACGCGACCGCGACCGAGGCCGCCCTGGCCGCCCTCCCCGAGGTCGAGACCGCCTGGAGCGTCGCCGGCGAGGACAGCCACCTGCTGCTCGTCCGCACCCGCTCGATCGCCGAGCTGTCCGACGTCCTCCAGCGCCTCCAGGGCATCGACGGGGTCGCCCGCACCCGCACCGCCGTCGTCCTTGCCACCCCCGTCCGCCGCCCCCCGACGGTGTGACCATGACCGACCAGTCAGCGCCGGCGGCCGAGCGCACCTCCCAGGGGGTGCAGCGGATGTTCGACCGGGTCGCCCCCCGGTACGACCTGGCCAACACCGTCTTCTCCATGGGCCAGGACAAGGGCTGGCGGGTGGCCGCGGCTCGGGCGACCCGGCTGGCCGCCGGCGAGGTCGCCGCCGACGTGGCCTGCGGCACCGGCGGCCTGGCCAGGGAGCTGGAGGCCCTTGCCCCCGAGGCGACGGTCGTCGGCTTCGACTTCTCCCTCGAGATGCTGGCCCAGGGGCCAAGGGGCCGGGTGGCCGCCGGGGACGCCCTTCGGCTGCCGCTGGCCGACGCAACCGTCGACGTGGTCACGATCGCCTTCGGCCTCCGCAACCTGCCCGAGCCCGGCCAGGGGCTGCTCGAGTTCCGGCGGGTCCTGCGGCCCGGCGGCCGGCTGGTCGTCTGCGAGTTCTCCACCCCGGTGGTCCCGGTGCTGCGCGACGTCTACCGCCGCTACCTGACCCGCCTCATGCCGGTGGCCGCCCGCCGCCTCACCTCCGACCCCGAGGCCTACCAGTACCTGGCCCGCTCCATCGGCGCCTGGCCCGACCAGCCGGCCCTGGCCCGCTGGCTCCAGGACGCCGGCTTCGGGGAGGTCGCCTGGCGCAACCTCACCGGCGGCATCGTCGCCCTCCACCGCGGCGTGGCCCGGCCATAGGGAAAATGGTTCCCAAACCGTTGCCGTGACACACTGCGCCCCCTACACTCCAGTCGACGTACTTGTGAGTCGTTTCACAAATGGACGTGGCCGCTGGGAGGCGAGGTGAGCGACGCCTACGACGCGCTGGTCATCGGTGGTGGGCCGGGGGGGTCGGCGACCGCGTTCCATCTGGCCAAGGGCGGAGCCAGGGTGCTCCTGGCCGAGAAGCAGACCTACCCTCGGGACAAGGTGTGCGGCGACGGGCTCACCCCGAGAGCGGTCCGGGCGCTCGACCACATGGGCCTACGGGAGGAGTACCAGAGCTGGTCGCGCAGCGCCGGGCTCAAGGTGCACGGGGGCGGGCACGTGATCGAGCTGCCCTGGCCGGAGCTGGAGGGCTACCCGTCGTTCGGGCTGGCCCGGCCCCGGGCCGACCTCGACCAGCTGCTGGCCAGGACCGCCGCCAAGGCCGGGGCCGACCTCTGGGAGTCCACCGACGTGCTCGAGCCGCTGGTCGAGAACGGCCTTGTCCGGGGGGCGGTGGTGCGGCGCGAGGGCGAGGACCCGGTCGACGTCCGAGCCGAGGTCGTGGTCGCCGCCGACGGCGCCTCCAGCCGCTTCGCCCAGGCCCTCGGCCTGGTCAGGGACGACCACCGGCCCATCGGGGTGGCGATCCGCCAGTACTTCCGGTCCGACCGCGACACCGACCCCTGGATCGACTCCTACCTCGAGCTGTGGAAGGGCGACCACCTGCTGCCCGGCTACGGCTGGGTGTTCCCGCTGGCCGACGGGACCGTCAACGTCGGCTGCGGACTGCTCAACACCTCCGAGGGCTTCCGCAACACCAACTACCGGGACCTGCTCAAGGGATGGCTGCCGACGGTCGCCGCCGAATGGGACTTCGACCCCGCCGACCCGGTGGCCAAGCCCCGCTCGGCCCCGCTGCCCATGGGGGCCAGTCGCCACCCGCCGCTGCACCGCGGCGTGCTGTTCGTCGGGGACGCCGCCGGTCTGGTCAACCCGTTCAACGGCGAGGGCATCGACTACGCCATGGAGTCGGGCCAGCTGGCCGCCGAGGTCGGCCTGGCCGTGCTGGAGAGCGGCGACCGGACGCGGCTGAGCACCTACCGGGCCGCGCTCGAGCGCAGCTTCGGCTCCTACTTCACCCTTGGCCGGGTGTTCGTCCGGGCCATCGGCCATCCCCAGGTGATGAAGGCCTGCGCCAGGTACGGGCTGCCCCGCCCGACCCTGATGAAGCTGGTCCTGAAGCTGATGGCCAACCTGTACGAGCCGGCCAGGGGCGACGCCACCGACCGGATCGTGCGGGCCATGGTCCGACTGGCTCCTTCGAGGTGAGGGTCGTGCCCGCCCAAGTTTGCGTGCTCTCCCGAAGCGGCCATAGGCTGGCCCCGCCGCCGTCGGCCCCACGCTCGAGGTCTGTTGGAGGCTGCCCGTGAACCTCGGTGCCTTCGCTCCGATCCTGGCCATGCTCGTGCTGGCGACCGCGTTCGCGGTCATCTCGATCATCGTGTCGGCGTTCATGGCCCCCCACCGGCCGACCAGGGCCAAGTACTCGGCCTATGAGTCCGGGATCGAGCCGGGGCGGCTGCCGCGGGGGGAGCGCTACCCGGTCAAGTTCTACCTGACCGCGATGCTGTTCGTGGTCTTCGACGTCGAGGTGATCTTCCTCTACCCCTGGGCGGTCGTGTTCCGCCAGCTGGGCGTCTTCGGGCTGGTCCAGATGGGCATCTTCGTCGGGCTGATCCTGATCGCCTACATCTACGACTGGAAGCGCGGCGGATTGGAGTGGGACTGACCATGCAGACCGGGAGCGGACTGGAGAAGCTGCCAGGCGGCATCCTCGTCACGACCGTGGAGAAGCTGGCCAACTGGGCCCGCAAGGGCTCGCTGTGGCCGGCCACCTTCGGGCTGGCCTGCTGCGCCATCGAGATGATGGCCGCCGGGGCCGGCCGTTACGACCTGGCCCGGTTCGGCATGGAGGTGTTCCGGGCCTCGCCCCGCCAGGCCGACCTGATGATCGTCTCCGGCCGGGTGTCGCAGAAGATGGCCCCGGTGCTGCGGACCATCTACGACCAGATGCCCGAGCCCAAGTGGGTCATCTCCATGGGCGTCTGCGCCACCTCGGGCGGGATGTTCAACAACTACGCGATCGTCCAGGGCGTCGACCAGATCGTGCCGGTGGACATGTACGTGCCCGGCTGCCCGCCCCGGCCGGAGATGCTGATCGACGGGATCATCAAGCTCCACGAGCAGATCATGAAGGGCGAGCCCCGCTCCAAGCTCGTCCTTGAAGAGGCGGCGAAGTGACCTCCGAGGCGCCGGCGGTCGACTTCCAGCCGCCCGAGGGGCTCCAGCCGGTGCTGACCGGGCTGCGGGAGCAGTTCGAGGACGCCATCCGTGAGGTCAGCGGGCACCGCGGCGAGGTGGTGGTCGAGCTGGAGCGGGACCGGCTGGTCGAGGTCTGCACCTGGCTGCGCGACACCCCGACGGCCCGCTTCCGGATGCTGGCCAGCATCACCGGCATCGACTACCTGAACTACGACGACCGGCCCGAGCGGCTGTGCGCCGACTACAACCTCTACTCCTTCGACCACAACTTCCGGATCCGGCTCAAGGTCAGGGTCACCACCGAGGACCCGCACATCCCGTCGGTCACCGGGGTCTGGCCGGGCGCCAACTTCCCGGAGCGGGAGGCCTACGACTTCTTCGGCATCCGCTTCGACGGGCACCCCAACCTGGTCCGCATCGCCATGCCGGAGGACTGGAAGGGCTACCCGCAGCGCAAGGACTACCCGCTCGGCGGGGTCGACGTCGAGTACATCGGCGCCCACATCCCCCCGCCGGACACCCGGCGGTACAAGGGAGGCTGGACCAGCACATGAGCGAGCTCGACGTGCCGGTGGTCCAGCCCGGCGAGGCCCACGACCTGTCCCCGGCCAGTGCCGCCGAGCGTGTCTCGGTGACGGAGCGGCGCGTCCAGCAGGTGGTGGCCATGGGCGGCGGCGACTGGGCCGAGGTCACGGCCAGGGCCGCCGCCGAGGGCCAGGACGACGTGATGATCATCAACATGGGCCCCCAGCACCCCTCGACCCACGGGGTGCTGCGCCTGGTCGTGGAGCTCAAGGGCGAGGAGGTCATCAACCTCCAGCCGGTGGTCGGCTACCTGCACACGGGGATCGAGAAGTCGGCCGAGTTCCGGACCTGGGTCCAGGGGGTCACCTTCGTGACCCGCATGGACTACCTGGCCCCGATCTTCAACGAGACCGCCTACTGCCTGGCCGTCGAGAAGCTGCTCGGGATCGAGCCGCCGCCCCGGGCCACCGCCCTGCGGGTGCTGATGATGGAGCTCAACCGGATCAGCTCGCACCTGGTCTGGCTGGCCACGACCGGGCTGGAGCTGGGCGCCCTCTCGATCATGCTCTACGGCTTCCGGGAGCGGGAGGAGATCCTCGACATCCTCGAGGACGTCACCGGGCTGCGCATGAACCACGCCTGGGTGCGTCCGGCCGGCGTCTCCCAGGACCTGCCCGACGGCACCGAGGACAAGATCCGGGCCTTCGTCCGCGACATGCGGAGCAAGGCCGACGAGTACGAGACCCTGCTCACCAACAACCCGATCTGGCTGGAGCGGACCAAGGGCATCGGCCACCTCACCCTCGACGAGCTGATCGGCCTCTCGACCACCGGGCCGATGCTGCGGGCGGCCGGGCTCGACCACGACCTGCGCAAGGCCGAGCCCTACTGCGGCTACGAGCAGTACGAGTTCTCGGTGCCCACCGCCACCGGGTCGGACGTGTACGCCCGCTACCAGGTCCGGCTGGCCGAGATGCGCGAGAGCCTGCGGATCGTCGAGCAGGTCCTCGACACCATGCCCGGCGGGCCGGTCATGTCCGAGGACCCCAAGATCGGCTGGCCGGCCAAGCTCGCCCTCGGGCCCGACGGGCTGGGCAACTCCCCTGCCCATGTCCAGCACATCATGGGCGAGTCCATGGAGGCCCTCATCCACCACTTCAAGCAGGTCACCGAGGGCATCAAGGTGCCGAAGGGCGAGGTCTACGTGGCGATCGAGTCGCCGAGGGGCGAGCTCGGCTACCACGTGATCTCCGACGGCGGCAACCTGCCCTACCGGGTGCACGTCCGCGACCCGTCGTTCGTCAACCTCCAGACCGGCACGCCCATGTCGATCGGGCTGCTGGTCGCCGACGTCATCGCCGCCATGTCCTCCATCGACCCGGTCCTCGGCGGCGTCGACCGCTAGCGCCCACCAAAGGAGCCCCCCACCGCCGTGCCCCTGTCCGACCAGACCCTGACCCGGGCCGAGGAGCTGATCGCCCGCTATCCCCAGCCGCGCTCGGCCCTGCTGCCGATCCTGTTCCTGCTCCAGGCTGAGGACGGCTACGTCTCGCCGGCCGGCGTCGCCCAGGCGGCCCAGCTGCTCGGGCTGACCAAGGCCGAGGTCGGGGCGGTGGCCACCTTCTACACCATGTTCCGGCGCCGCCCGGTGGGGAAGTACCTGGTCTCGGTGTGCAAGACCCTGCCCTGCCAGCTGCGCGGGTCGCGCGACATCTCCGAGGCCATGGCCGGGCGGCTGGACGTCCCCCTCGGTGGCACCGACGAGAGCGGGATGGTCACGGTCGAGGAGGTGGAGTGCCTGGCCGCCTGCGACGGCGCCCCGGTGGTCCAGGTCAACACCGAGAACTACGAGCGGCTGTCCCAGCCCGAGGCCATGGAGCTGCTGGAGGCCCTGCTCCGCGACCAGGTCCCGCCGCCGACGTTCGCGGCCGACGGGTCGGTCACCGAGCCGTCAACGGCCGCGCTCCACTGGCGCCTGGCCGGCCTCGGCGACCCCCCGGCGG
>DATENJ010000376.1:0-2509 GCA_035275125.1 Actinomycetes bacterium
GGGGGCCGCTGCGCCTCGAGAACGGCCAGGACGGCGCCTGGGTCAGCTTCCGCGACGTCGGCCGGGAGGAGACGATCCTCCGGGAGCTGCGCGAGGAGCGGGACCTGGTCACCGCCCTCGTCGACCTGAGCCCGCTGGCCGTGGCCGTGGCCCGCGCCCCCGAGCTGATCCTGGAGCTGGCCAACGACGTGGCCAAGGCGCTCCGGCCGGAGCTGGCCATGGTCGGCATGCCGGTGGCGGCGGTGTTCCCCGAGGCCGGGCCGGCCGGCTTCCTCGACCTGCTGTCCCAGGTCGCCGAGACCGGCCAGACGGTGTCGGTCGAGGACGCGTCCCTTGACTGGTGGGAGCCGGGTCAGCCCCGTTCCTTCTCCATGACCTTCTCGCGCCTGCCCCAGCCGAGCGGCCGGCCGACGCGGGTGCTGATCATCGCCAGGGAGACCACCACCGAGGTGACGGCCCGGGCCAGGGCCGAGGCGATCGCGGCCGAGCGCAGCCGGGACCTGTCGCGGGCCCGGGTCACCTCGGCCCGGCTGCGCAGCCTGGTCGACCTGGCCGCCGCGATCGCCTCGGTCGAGGACCTGGACACCCTGCTGTACCTGGTCACCGGGGAGGCGGCCCGGCTGCTGGGCTCGGACATGGCCAGTTTGTTCCTGCTCGACGAGCGGGGCGACGTGCTCGTCGGCCGGGCCCATGTCGGCATGGACGACGAGATCGTGCCGGGCATGCGCCTCGTCCTGGCCGAGTGGCCGGAGCTGGCCGAGCTGGTCCGCACCGGCCGCCCGGCCGTGCACGTCCGGGCCGACCAGCTGCGCGGGCCGGAGCAGCCGGTGATCGAGCGGTTCGGCATCCGCTCCTATGTCGCCGTGCGGCTGGGCAGCCCCGGCCGGCCGCTCGGGGTCCTGTTCGTCAACCACACCCGGCCGCACCGCTTCACCCGGCCCGAGCTGGCCTTTGTCGAGACACTGACCAGCTTCCTGAGCGTCACCGTTGAACGGGCCCGGCTGGTCAGCGTGCTCCGCGAGGCGGTCACCTCGCTGCAGGCGACGGTGCTGCCGGCCAGCTTCCCCACGGTGCCGGGCCTGGACACCGCCGCCCTGTACCGCTCGGCCAGCGAGGTGGCGCAGGTCGGGGGCGACTTCTACGACCTGTTCGCGCTCGAGGACGGGCGGGTCGCGGCCGTCATCGGCGACGTCTGCGGCAAGGGGGTGGCGGCGGCCAGGCACACCGTCCGGCTCCGCTACGAGCTGCGGACCCTGCTGGAGGACGGGCGGCCGCCGGGCCGGGCCCTTACGGCGTTCAACCGCCGGGTCCAGGAGGAGTTCGTCTCCGACGAGTACGCGACCCTGCTGCTGCTGCTCCTCGACCCGGGGACCGGGGCGGTGAGCTGGGCCAGCGCCGGTCACCCGCCGCCGCTGCTCACCGGGATCACCCCGAGGACGCTGGCCTTCGCCGGGTCGCTGCCGGTGGGGCTGTTCGCCGACGCCACCTACCGGACGTCCCGGTTCACCCTGCCCCCGGGCCGCTGTGTCGTGCTCTACACCGACGGCGTGGTCGAGGCTCGCAACCCCGACGGCCAGGAGTTCGGCAACGAGGGGCTGGAGGGGGCCACCCCGGCGGTCGCGGCCAGCGCCGCCGCCGTGGCCGAGGTCGTGCTCAAGCAGGTCCTCAGCCACACCGGCGGCCACCTCGACGACGACGCCGCCGTCCTGGTCCTGCGCCGCGAGCCGGGCTAGGCGGTGGCGCTCTCGGCCTGGCGGCTGCTCCTGGCCTTGACGGCCAGGCGGTAGACGAGGTAGCCGACGGCGGCGCCGAGGGTGTTCATCAGCACGTCGTTGACGTCGGCCCGGCGGACCCCCGGGAACGCGACCTGGGACAGCTCGATCAGCGACGAGAGCACGAAGCCGGTGGCGACGGTCCGCCAGAACCGGTCGAACCACGGCGCCAGCAGCGGCAGCAGGATCCCGAGGGGCAGGAACAGGACCACGTTGCCGGCCGCGCCGGCCAGGGTGGCCATGACCCGGTCGCCGTCGCGGAGGTTGACCACCATGTTCCAGATCGGCACCAGCTGGGGCCGCCAGTTGTTGCGGTAGCGGGCCAGGTCCGAGCGCCAGCGGATCGGGGCCAGGGTGACCACCACCAGCACCGCCGCATAGGCCACGGCGGCCGTCCGCACCGCCCAGGGCCGGGGGGTGCTCACCGTTCGGGGGGTGGGAGCTGTCGCGGCTCGTCGCCGGGCGGAGGGCCCCAGCCGGAGGGGTGCCAGGAGGTGGGTGGGCGGCCGCCGTTGGGGGTGACCGGTGCACCCCACTCGGCGGTGGTCCGGGGGATCGTCCGCAGCCGTCCCCAGTGATGCTCGCCACCGGCCCGGACCTGCCGGGAGGCCAGCCGGGCGGCCACCGCCGAGCCGATCAGCGGGGCCACGATCGCAGGCAGGACGATGCGGGCGAAGCGGCCCGGGATCATCGCGGCCAGCCGGGCGGCGGCCCGGCGGGCGGCCGCGTTGGGCAGG
>DATENJ010000377.1:0-2392 GCA_035275125.1 Actinomycetes bacterium
GCCGGGGCGCTGGCCGGCGTCGACGACGCCACCTGGCTGTCCGCGGACGAGCAGGCCGCGGTCCGGGCCGCCCTTCCCGAGGTGCTGGCCTGCTGCGCCGAGCTGGCCGGCCACGCCGTCCCGCCGTCGATCGTCCACGGCGACCTGCACCTGGGCAACGTGGCCAGGGGGCCGGCCGGCTACCGGTTCTTCGACTGGACCGACGCCTGCGTCGCCCATCCGTTCTTCGACCTGCTGACCCTCCGGCGCGGCACCGGCTTCGCCGCCGATGAGGGCGACGGCGAGCTGGGCGACCGCCTGCGGGCCGCCTACCTCCCGGCGTGGTCGTCGTTCGAGCCGCCGGGGCGCCTGGCCCGGGCCCTCCAGCTGGCGGCCCCGCTCGGGGCCCTGCACCATGCGGTCAGCTACCGGTCGCTGGTGGCCGGGATGACGCCGCCGGTCGAGTCCCACATGGCCGGGTCGACCGCCTGGTGGCTGCGCCAGATGCTGGCCCGCCTCGGCGACCTAAGCTAGGTACCGCTCGGCTCTGACCCAGGCAGCCGCTGCTCATCTCCTCGGCCGCCCCGCCATCTACCGTGACCCACGGCACCAGGGCCCTGTGCCGCCCGGCACAGCCAGGGCGCCACCCCCGCCGCAGACTGACGGCGGAGGCACCGCTGAAAGGTGGGGGAGATGGAATGGGGAACGACAGAGACCGTCCTTCCGGAGCTGATCGCGTGTCCCGAGCGGGGCTGCGGGGTGCCGGCCGGGGTGGTGGACCGGTTCGTGCTGGCCTCGACCAGTGGGCCGGTCGAGCACGTGAAGACCTGGTGCCTGGACGGCCACGGGTTCACCCAGCGGGTGGACGCGCTCTCCGCCTGGCCGATGGTGCGGGCGCCGAAGCCGGCCGAGGCCGGCGGCTGACCCGGGGGGGTCCGGGGGACCGCCGGGGTGGTCCCCCGGTGGACCAGGGTGAGGAGCTGGTCGAGCGGATCCGCCGTGGGGTCGTCGGCGACGGCCAGGAGCTGGCCGGGCCGTTCGGGCCCCGGCGCATCACCTACGCCGACTGGACCGCGTCGGGCCGGTCCCTCGGCTTCGTCGAGGACGCCATCCGCGACCAGGTCCTGCCCTGGTACGCCAACACCCACACCGAGAGCTCGGGCACCGGCCGCCGCACCACCCGGCTGCGCGAGCAGGCCCGCCAGGTGATCCACCAGGCCGTCGGCGGCACCGACCAGGACCTGGTCATCTTCTGCGGGTCGGGGGCGACGGCGGCGGTGGCCAAGCTGGTCGGCCTGCTGGAGCTCGGGAGGCGGGAAGCCGGGCCCGGCCCGCGGCCGCTGGTGCTGGTCGGGCCGTTCGAGCACCACTCCAACCTCCTGCCCTGGCGCGAGTCGGCCGCCGAGGTGGTGGCCGTCGGCGAGGACGGCAACGGCCAGCTCGACCTGGCCGAGCTCGAGGCCCAGCTGGCCCGCAACGCCGGGCGGCCCCTGGTGGTCGGGAGCTTCTCGGCCGCCTCCAACGTCACCGGCATCCTGACCGGCGCCGACCCGGTCGCGGCGCTGCTCCACCGCCACGGCGCGCTGTCGGTCTGGGACTACTCGGCCGCCGCGCCGTACGTGCCGATCCGGATGGCCGAGAGCCGCCCCGGGGCCGGCGACCACAAGGACGCGGTCTTCTTCTCGCCCCACAAGCTCATCGGCGGCCCCCAGACGCCCGGCGTCCTGGTCGTCCGCCGGGAGCTGGTCCGCAACCGGGTCCCGACCATGCCCGGAGGCGGCACCATCGCCTTTGTCGACCCGGTCGGCCACCGCTACCTGGACGACCCGGTGGGCCGGGAGGAAGGTGGCACCCCCGGGATCGTCGAGTCGATCCGGGCCGGGCTGGTCGTGGCGCTCAAGCAGGCCGTCGGGACCGACCTGATCCAGGCCCGGGAGCAGCGGTTCCTGCGCCGGGCCCTCGACCGCTGGCGGGCCAGCCCGAACCTCGAGCTGCTCGGCAACCTGGAGGTCCCGCGGCTGCCGATCGTCTCCTTCCGCGTCCGGCACGGCGACCGCCACCTGCACCACGAGCTGGTGGTGGCGCTGCTCAACGACCTGTTCGGCATCCAGGCGAGGGGCGGCTGCTCGTGCGCCGGGCCGTACGGGCACCGGCTGCTCGGCATCGGCCCCGACCGGTCGCGGGACCTGAGCGAGCAGGCCGGGCGGGGCTACCAGGGCATCAAGCCGGGCTGGGTCCGGCTCAGCTTCAACTACTTCATCAGCGACACCGTCGCCGACTTCATGGTCGAGGCGGTCGACCTGCTGGGCCGGCACGGGCACCGGCTGCTCGGCGACTACACCTTCGACCCGCGCACCGGCCACTGGCGCCACCACCTGGCGCCCCCCGCCCCCGTCCCGTCGCTGGCCGGCCT
>DATENJ010000378.1:0-3338 GCA_035275125.1 Actinomycetes bacterium
GGTCGCCGAAGACGGCCCCGGTGAGCAGCCGCCCGCTCCACGGCAGCAGCAACAGCAGGGCCAGGCCGAACCCGGCGGCCAGGTACAGCGACTGGCGGGCGGCCAGCCGGCGACCGTCGGCACCCGCCGTGGCCAGCGCGACCACGACGGCGGCGACCACCACCAGCCCGAGGGAGACGACCGCCGAAGGGCTCATGGCGATGGCCACGGAGGCCAGCAGGGCGAAGCGCAGGGCTGGGCGCCAGGGCTCGCGCGGCTGCTCGGCCCGGAAGGCCAGCACCACCTGGGCCAGGGCCGGCGGGGCCACGACGAGCAGGACCAGCTCGCCGATTCGGCCCTGGGCGAGGGCGCCGGTGGCCAGGGGCGCGGTCGCGTACAGCAGCCCGGCCAGGGCCCTGGCCCACAGCTGGGGCACCACCACCCGCAGGGCCCGGGTGCAGGTGGCCGCGGCCAGCGGCAGGGCCAGCCACAACAGCAGCTTCTCGGCGACGAGGGCCTTCCCGAAGGTCAGCACCGACAGCCCCCCGAGCAGGGCCAGCGACGGCGGCGCGGAGGCGGTCGAGCCCATCTGGGCCCGGTGGAAGCTCGAGGCGAACTCGCGCATCAGCTCGGTGGCGGTGGCCGGCCAGACCCCGAGGCTGATGCTGGCGATCGCCGGGGCGAACAGCACCGACCGCAGCGAGACGGCCATGACTAGGGCGAACCCGGCGACCATGAAGGCCACCGGGTGGCCGGCGATCACCCGCAGCACCGACACCCCGCCGGTCGGCATGTCCTGTTCCTCGCCGCTGTCGTCGGCCCGCTGGGCGACGTGGGCGCCGACCTCGGCGCCGTAGACCAGCTCGAGCGTGCCCCGGAGCAGGGCCAGCAGCCGCTGGCCGCCCGGTGCCCGCAGGGGGGCGAGGGCGCTGTCGTCCACCTTGCGCTGCCTCTGGAGCCGGCGGCGGTGGACGAGGGTGACCGGGAGCTCCTTGACGTTCCAGCCCCAGGCCCACAGCACCGCCAGGGCGTCGGCCGGCCTGCCGGTCAGGGCCAGGCTGGCCGACCGGACCAGCGCCCCCACCATCGCCAGCAGCAGGGCCAGCGGCAGCTTGCGCAGGCTGCTGGCCTTGAGCATGGCGGCAAGGGTGTGGCGCTCGATCAGGTAGCGGGGATGGCCGACGGCCCGGGTCTTGCGGCTGCGGGAGGAGGCGGCGGCGAAATGGCGGACCCGGGCCTGGGGCACGACCAGCACCCGGCCACCGGTCAGATGCGTCCGCCAGCACAGGTCGAGGTCGTCGCGGAAGGCCGGCATGCGCTCGTCGAAGCCGCCGACGTTCAGCAGGGCCCCGCGCCGGACCAGCATCCCGGCGGTGTTGACGAAGAACACGTCGCGGATCTGGTCGTGCTGGCCCTGGTCGATCTCGTCGTCCTCGATCTCGGACACCGCCCGGCCAGTCCGGTCGATCGAGAAGCCGATCTCCGACAGCCGGTCGGGGTTGGTCCAGGAGACCAGCTTGGGGCCGAGGATGGACGCGCTGGGGCGGGACTCGGCCTCGGCCAGGAGGCGCTCGAGGGCCTCGGGCTCGGGGGCGCAGTCGTCATGCAGCAGCCACAGCCAGTCCATCCCCGAGGTGCGGGGGTCGCGCAGGGCCGACATCACCGCCCGGCCGAACTGCCCCCGAACGGCCATGACGGCGTCGTCACCCAGGCGGGAACGGGCCCAGTCCGCGCTGCCGTCCGTCGAGCCGGTGTCGACCACCAGCACGTCGTCGATCGGCCGGGTCTGGGCGGCGAGGCCGCGGAAGGTGTCGCGAAGGAACGCGCGTCCGTTGTGGTTGACGACGATCGC
The DNA here is from genome assembly GCA_035275125.1 of Actinomycetes bacterium. GTDB lineage: Bacteria > Actinomycetota > CALGFH01 > CALGFH01 > CALGFH01 > CALGFH01. Next base: position 1,832 of record DATENJ010000378.1, read on the forward strand.
GATGACCCGTGGCTGACTCGCTGGCACAACCTTCCTCTCGAGGCCTCGCCGGCCGGGGGTAGCCGGGGCTGTATCGAAAGGCCCGTAGGGTTCACAGCTCCCCCACGGGCGTCCGGGAATGCTAGCACGGGACCGCCAGGCAGGCCTAAAGCAACCCGCAAGTGGCGCGAATCGGGCGTCGACAGGAATTTGCCCCGGTAAAGGGCCAACGGCTCAAGCGACGCGGCTCATGAAGCGCGGCGCTTGAGGCGCCGGCGCTCACGCTCCGACAGGCCGCCCCAGATCCCGAACCGCTCGTCGTTGGCCAGCGCGTACTCGAGGCATTCGGTCTGGACGGTGCAGGTCTGACAGATGCGTTTGGCCGCCCGGGTGGAGCCGCCCTTCTCCGGAAAGAAGCAGTCGGCGTCTTTCTCCAGGCAGGCCGCCCGCTCGTACCAGGGCTGGATCTCGACGGGGATGGGGCCCATCCAATGCCTCCTCAACCGGTGTGCAGCGAGGCGTCCGGGTCGCACGCTTATGGGAGTTTGGAACATCACGATCGTAATTACATCGGTGGCATTCTGCGGCTGCTTGAGTGGCTTTTTCAAGCGGAAGGTTTTTTCTGTGGACAGGTCGCCGAGGCGCGCACGAGCCGGCGCTCTGGCCGGTATCCGGTCCATGGGATAGCCTCACCGGCGGACCGAGGGGCTTGCGGGGGGTTTCATGCTGGGGTTCGGGGGAGAGCGGGAGGCGGTGTCCAAGGTCGGGCTGAGTGCGGCGGACCTGGTCGCGGCCCGCCTCCGGGAGCCCGCGGCCGTGACCCGCATCTACACCGCGTACGCGCCCGCCCTGTTCCGCTTCTTCATGGCCTCGGTCGGCGACCGCCACCTGGCCGAGGACCTCACCGGCAGCACCTTCGTCAGCGCCATCGAGGGCCTGCCCAAGTTCCGCGGCCCGGTCGAGGCGCTTGGTGGCTGGCTGTTCCAGATCGCCCGCCACGACCTGTACGACCACCGTCGCAAGCAGTCGCGCTCGCGGATCGAGCCGCTCGACGAGAACCTCACCGAGGCCACCCGGTCCGACGCCACCGTCGACCCCGAGGAGCTGGCCATCGACCGCCTCGAGGGCGGCCGGGTGCTGGTGGCCATGCGCGAGCTCTCCCCCGACCAGCGCGAGGTGCTGCTGCTGCGGATGGCCGGGGGCATGACCGCCCCCGAGGTGGCCTCCGTGCTCGGCAAGACCACCGGCGCCGTGAAGGCCCTCCAGCACCGTGGCCTGGCCAGCCTTGCTCGGGTGCTCGGCCTACGTAGCCCAGACGAGACGCAGGAACGCCCGTATCCATCACCCGACCCCGGTCGCCTGACTAGTCAGGAGGACGAGGAACGGTGAGGATGCATCGGCCCAGGCCCAACAAGCTGCACGATGAGCTCGACGCCCTGCTCGACGGGCGTCCGGTCGAGCTCACCGACGAGCTTGCCCCGCTGGCCGAGGTCGCCGACAGCCTCCGGGTCGAGCTGGCCACCTACCA
>DATENJ010000379.1:0-8863 GCA_035275125.1 Actinomycetes bacterium
GGCCAGACTGGCCGACCTGGCCGGCGAGGTGCTGGTCCTGTTCGGGCGAAGCTCCAGCTTCCTCGAGTTCACCACCGCCACCTTCCGCCAGGCCGGCGTGCTGCCCAGGAGCGTACTGGAGCTGGACAACATCGAGGCGGCCAAGAAGATGGTCGAGCGCGGCCTCGGCGTCTCCCTTGTCCCGGCCAGCACCGTCGCCGCCGAGCTGGCCGCCGGCACCCTGACCCGGATCGAGCTGGTCGACGCGGCCCCAGTCCGGCGTGAGATCGTGGCCGTCCGCCGGATCGACGCCGGCCCACCGTCGGGCGCGGCCGGCCTGTTCCTGGAGATGCTGGGCAGCTCCCTCCCGGCAAGCTGACCCGCTGACCGTCCCCGTATGCTTTGGCACCGTGACCGCCGAGCAGGAGCGCGACCGTGCTGCGGAGACTGAGGTTCTGGATCGCCTGGTACGTCGCGCTGCTGGTGCTGTGGCTGGCCTTCGTTGACACCTTCGCGACCGAAGAGATGATCCTCGGCCTGGTCGCGGCCGCGATAGCGGCCACCGCGGCCGAGCTGGTGCGGTCCCAGGACCTGGTCCGCTTCGGGATGCGGGGGAGCTGGCTGCGCGACCTGGGCCGGCTCCCCTGGCAGGTCCTGCGCGACTCCTGGGTGCTGGCCGTGGCCCTGTGGCGCCACTGCACCGGCCACCCCGTGCGGGGCGTGTTCCGGGTCGTTCCCTTCCCCAGCGAGGCCGACGACGCCTACTCGGCCGGCCGTCGGGCGCTGGTGACCGCACTGGTCTCGGCCACCCCCAACACCGTGGTGGTCGGGGTGGAGGGCGGTGAGGGGGAGATGCTGGTCCATCAGCTCGTCCCCGAACCCGGGTCTCCGGTCCCGCCCAGCATGCTCAGGAACGGAGATGAACCGGATGGATGAGTGGACCGTGGCCGCCCTGGCGCTGCTGGCCGGGCTGGTGCCGTGCGGGGTGGTGTGCCTGCGCGGCGGCCCGGTGGACCGGCTGGTCGGGCTCGAGCTCGCCGGGACCGTCGACACCCTGGTCCTCCTGCTGCTCGCCCAGGCCTATGGCCGCGCAATCTACTTCGACCTGGCCCTTGCCCTGGCCCTGCTGTCGTTCGCCGGCGGCCTGGTGTTCGCCCGCTTCCTGGAGCGCTGGATATGAGCCCCCGCGAGCTGGCCGTCAGCGCCCTGCTGGTGCTCGGGGTCGTGGTCACCCTCGTCTCGTGCCTTGGCGTGCTGGTCATGCGCGACGCCTACGACCGCCTGCACTACACCACCCCGGCGGCCGTGCTCGCGCCAGTTGCGATCGCCGCCGCCGTCGTGCTCGAGGAGCGCCTCTCGGCCGCCGGCATCAAGGCCGTGCTCGTCGCCCTGGTCCTGGCCCTCACCAACCCGGTGCTCGGCCACGCCACGGCCCGGGCGGCGCGCATCCGGCAGCTGGGCCACTGGACCGTCCTCGACGAGGAGCGGGAGGGGGGGAGCCGTCGGTGATCGTCCTCGAGATGAGCGTGTTCCTCCTGGTCGCGGCCGCCGGCACCGCTGTCGTGCTCACCCGCGACCCGCTCAACCAGGCGATCGTGGCCAGCTTCTACGGCCTGATCCTGGGGATCATGTTCCTCGTCTTCCAGGCGCCCGATGTCGCCCTCTCCCAGATCGTGGTCGGTGCGGTCGCCCTGCCCCTGATGATCCTGCTCGCCCTGGCCAAGGTCCGGGCGCTGGCGGGCAACGGCAAGGACGACCGGTGACCCCCGCCCTGCGCCGGCTGGTGTTCCTGGTCGCGGCCGCCGTGGCCGGGGTCCTGCTGCTGTGGGGCCTGAGCGGGCTGCCCGACTACGGCGTCTACGCCGGCCCGTACGGGGACGTGCTCAACCAGGTCGCGGTGGCCGAGCGCAAGGCGGCCAACGTGGTCGCCGCCGTCACCTTCGACTACCGCGGGATCGACACCATGGGCGAGGAGTTCATCCTGTTCGCGGCGGTCCTCGGGGTGGCGATCCTGCTCCGGGCCCAGCGCGACGAGACCGAGCAGCCGCCCGATGAGGACGCCGCCGACCGCCACGCCCCCGAGACCTCCAACGCGGTCCGGGTGGTCGGGCTGGCCCTGGTCGGGCCCGTGGTGCTGTTCGGCATCTACGTGGTCGCCCACGGCCATCTGTCGCCGGGGGGCGGGTTCCAGGGCGGGGTCGTCCTGGCCACCGGCGCCCTGCTCGTCTACCTGTCCGGCGAGTTCGTGACCCTGCGGCGGGTCAGCCCGGAGATCCTGACCGACGCCGCCGAGTCGACCGGCGCGGCCGGCTATGTGGCGGTCGGCCTGCTCGGCCTGGCCGCCGGGGCGACCTTCCTGGAGAACGTCCTGCCCCTCGGCCAGCCGGGCCAGCTGCTGTCGGCCGGCACCATCCCGGTCCTCAACCTGGTCGTCGGCCTCGAGGTGGCCGGCGGGTTCGTGCTGCTGCTGTACGAGTTCCTGGAGCAGACCCTGGTCATCCGCCGCCCAGGGGAGGTGACGTGAGGTTCCTGCCGTACGCCGTGGCGGCCTGGCTGCTGCTGGTCGGGCTGTACGGGATCGTGACCAGTCGCAACCTGGTCCACCTCATCATCTGCCTGTCGGTGGCCCAGTCCTCGACCTACATCCTGCTGCTCTCGGTCGGGTTCGAGCAGGGCGGCACCGCGCCGATCTTCCTGGACGTCCCCGTCGGCACCAAGGCCGTCGACCCGGTCGTCGGCGCCCTCACCCTGACCGACATCGTGGTCGGGGCGACCGTCTCGGCCCTGCTGCTCGCCCTGGCCGTCCAGGCCTACAAGCACAACGGCTCGCTGGACCCGGAACGGCTCGGAAAGGCCCACGACTGAGCATGGACGCCCTCCCGGTCCTGCCAGTGGTGGTTCCCCTGCTGGTCGCGGCCGTCCTGGTCGGGCTCGGAACGGTCTGCCCCCGGCGCGCGGCCGACACGGCCACCCTGGCCACCGCGGCCATCGTGACCGTGTGCTGCCTGGCCCTGCTGGTCGACTCCCTCGACGGGCCGGTCGTCTACTGGTTCGGCGGCTGGACCCCGCGCCAGGGCATCGCCCTCGGCGTGGCCTTCGCCGTCGACCCCGTCGGGGCCGCGGTGGCCAGCCTGGCCGGCGTCCTGGCCACCGCCGCCCTGACCTTCTCCTGGCGCATCTTCGAGGCCGTGCGCACCCTCCACCACGGCCTCATGCTGGTCTTCCTGGCCGGCATCGTCGGCTTCTGCCTGAGCGGCGACCTCTTCAACATGTTCGTGTTCTACGAGCTGTTCAGTGTGGCCGCCTACGCCCTCGCCGGCTACCGGACGACCGATCCGGGCTCGGTCCGCGGGGCGCTCAACTTCGCCATCACCAACTCGGTCGGGGCGATCCTGGTGCTGGCCGGCATCGCCCTGCTGTACGGCCGGACCGGCGCCCTCAACCTGGCCCAGCTCGGCCAGTCCCTGGCCGGCCGGCCGGCCGACCGGCTGGTGGTGGTGGCGTTCCTCCTGCTCATGGTGGGGTTCTTCGTCAAGGCGGCGGTGGTGCCGTTCCATTTCTGGCTGGCCGACGCCTACGCCCTGGCCCCGACCGTTGTCGGGGTGCTGCTCGCCGGCGTGGTCTCGGAGCTCGGCCTGTACGCCGTGGTCCGCGTCTACTGGACGGTGTTCTCGGAGCCGCTGGCCGGGATCGAGGGCCTCCGCGGCGTCATGCTGCTCGGGGCGGTGACCACGGCCCTCGTCGGTGGGGTGATGTGCCTGCTCCAGCACCACCTGTCGCGAATGCTGGCCTACGCCACCGTCAGCCACGTCGGCCTGACCCTGGCCGGGTTCGCCCTGCTGGGGCCGGCAGGGACCGGGGGCGCCGTGCTGTACCTGGTCGCCGACGGGATGATCAAGGGGTCGCTGTTCATCTCGGTCGGGATCCTCGACCACCATCTGGGCGACGTCGACGAGCTGCGGCTCCAGGGCCGGGGCCGGCACCTCGGGTGGCTGGCGGGGCTGATGGTGGCGGGCGCACTCGGGCTGGCCGGGGTGCCGCCGTTCGGGACCTTCCTCGGCAAGGCGCTGATGGAGGAGGCTGCCGCCGAGACCGGCGTGCCCTGGCTGATCGGGCTGTTCGTGGTCGTGGCCGCGCTCACCTCGGCCGCCCTGCTGCGAGCCACCGGGCGGGTGTTCCTCGGGCTCGGGCCGTGCGAGAGCTCGGCCGGCCAGCCCGGCGCTCCCGACGAGGCGGCCGTCCGCCACCCCCACGTGCACGCCACCCAGGTCGCCCCGGCCGTCCTGCTCCTGGCCGGCGCCCTGGCCCTCGGGCTGGCCCCCCAGCTTGCCACCGAGGCCAAGGACGCCGCCGACCACTTCACCGACCGGCCCGCCTATGCCGCCGCCGTGCTCCAGGGAGCCGCCGAGGCACCCTCGGCCGAGTCACACCAGCCGGTCCACCTGGTCGCCCCGGCCCTGTGGGCGGCCCTGTCGGCTCTCCTCGGCCTCGGGCTGGCACTGGTCGCCCTTCGGCCCGAGCGGCTGCCCGCCCGCCTCCGCGACGGCGTCACCCGCGCCTGGAGCCCGGTCGCGGACGTGCTGCGCGGCCTGCACGGCGGCACCATCGGTGACTCGGTGACCTGGCTGGTCGTCGGCCTGGCCGGCTTCGGGACCCTGCTCGCCGTCGTCGTGCGCTGAGCCCCGGCGCGTTTCCGGGGTCCGGGCCGGGGTAGCTGGCGCTCCAGAGCGAGACGAGGAGCGAACGACATGGCTGAGATCGGCTACTTCCTGTCCAGCGAGGAGCACGGCCCGGCCGAGCTGGTCCGCCAGGCCCAGCAGGCCGAGGCGGCCGGCTTCCGGTCGGTCTGGATCTCCGACCACTACCACCCCTGGAACGACAACCAGGGCCAGAGCCCGTTCGTGTGGCCGGTGATCGGCGCCATCGCCGCCACCACCAGCCTCAAGGTGACCACCGGGGTCACCTGCCCGACCACCCGGATCCACCCGGCCATCCTGGCCCAGGCGACCGCCACCGCCGCCCTGCTGCTGGAGGGCCGCTTCCTGTTCGGGGTCGGCAGCGGGGAGAACCTCAACGAGCACATCCTCGGCGACCACTGGCCGCGGGTCGACACCCGCCTGGAGATGCTGGAGGAGGCCGTCGAGGTCATGCGCAAGCTCTGGGAGGGCGGGCTGGTCAGCCACGACGGCCGTCACTACCAGGTCGAGAACGCCCGTGTGTACTCGCTGCCCGACACCCCGCCGCCGGTGCTGGTGTCGGCCCTGGGGCCCAAGGCGGTCAGCCTGGCCGCGCGCATCGGCGACGGCTACATCAGCACCGCCCCCGACGCCGAGGCCCTGGAGAGCTATGTCTCCCAGGGCGGCAAGGGGCTCAAGCAGGCCGGCATGAAGGTCTGCTGGAGCACGGACGAGGCGGCCGCCCGCAAGACCGCCTTCGAGCTCTGGCCCAACACCCTTGTGCCCGGCCAGCTCTCCCAGGAGCTGGCCCTGCCGAGCCACTTCGAGCAGGCCTCCCAGCTGGTCACCGAGGACAAGGTGGCCGAGACGATCCCGTGCGGGCCCGACCCGGAGCGGCACCTCGAGAGCCTGCGGCAGTACGTCGACGCCGGCTTCGACGAGATCTACGTCAGCCAGATCGGCAACGACCAGGCCGGCTTCCTCGACTTCTACCGGCGGGAGCTGGCCCCCCGGCTCTCCTCCTGAGGCTGGTCGCCGGTCGCGGCCTCCTCGTCGTGCTCGTCGCTGGGGGAGCGCCCGAGCATCGGCAGGACGTACCAGAGCACGCCGAACACCACCAGCCCGCCGATGGCCGTCAGCACGGCCAGGTCGGTGGTGAAGAGCACGTCGGTGATCACGTACAGGGCGAGCACGATCGCCGCGGCCAGGAACACCGTGCCGATGATGGCCATCTGGTTGCCCACCCGCACCAGGCGTTCCTTCTCGCCGGCCCGCCAGCGCAGCCGGTGGTGGGCCGACGGGGCGATCAGGAACGCGGTGGCCAGGGTGGCGCAGACAATCGAGGCGAAGAAGGCGTTGCGCATCGAGCCCGGGAGCTGAGCGAAGCGCTGCTGGAAGGGAGCGGTGAGCAGGAAGGCCAGCAGCACCTGGACACCGGGGATGACGACCCGGAGCTCCTGGAGCAGCTCCATCAGCTCACGGTCGAGGCGCTCGCCCTTGCTCTCACCGTCGGCCACGCGCCGTCCACCTCCCGTTCAGCCGGGCTTCAGTGTAACCACAAGGCGTTACCATCCGGCCATGGAACCGCTGGAACGCGAGGCCCGTCCCTTCAACAACAGCTAGCCGACGCCGAGCTGCTCCTTGCGGGCGGCCATCTCCTCGCCGAGACGGGTCAGCTCGTCACTGCCGAGGATGTCCTCGGACTGCGGGAGCAGCTCCTCTTCCTCCTCCTCGACGTGGTGCCGGACGTTCTCCATCAGGACGGTGACCTTGGCGTCGAAGGCCTCGTCCTCGGCCGACATCGCGCTCAGCTCGCCGAGCAGGATCTTGACGACGTGGTGCTCCTCGACCGCCTCGGCGATCAGCTCCTTGCCATCCTTCCTGGCCTTGGCCTCGACGGCCGGGTAGTAGGTCTCCTCCTCGATGGTGGCGTGGACCTCGAGCTCCTTGATGATCTCGGCGACCAGCTGCTGCTTGGTCTTGTACGCGCGGTCGCCGGCCTCCTCGAACTCGCGGAACAGCTGCTCCACCCTGCGGTGGTCGGCCTTGATCAGGGCGACGGCATCTTGAGCCACGACAACCTCCTCGTCAGTTGACCAGCAGTTGGGTGCGCATGCGGCCGAGGGCGCGGCGCAGTAGGCGCGAGACATGCATCTGGGAGCAGCCGACCCGGGCGGCGATCTCGTACTGGTCGAGGTCGTGGAAGAAGCGCAGGACCACGATCTCGCGCTCCGGCTCGGGCAGGCTGTCGACCAGGCCGGGCAGCAGGAGCAGGTCCTCCAGCTCCTCGCGGGGCGGGGCGGCCGGCATGCGGTCGCCGAGGGTGGCGTCGCCCTCCTCGCCGAGCTGCTGGTCGAGTGACACCTCCGAGCGGGACTGGACGACCTCGATCGCCTCGAGGGCCTCCTCCTCGGAGATCCCCAGGTAGGCGGCCAGCTCGGCCACGGTCGGGGAGCGGCCGAGCGCCGGGGGCAGCTCGTCAAGGGCCTTGCACAGGCGCAGGGAGCGCTCCTTCACCGGACGCGAGACGTGGATCCGCCAGCTGGTGTCGCGCAGGTAGCGCTTGATCTCGCCGACCACACAGGCCACGGCGTAGGGGACGAACGGGTTGCCGTGGTCGGGGTCGTAGCGGTCGACCGCCCCCACCAGCCCGACCCGGGCCGTCTGGCGGAGGTCCTCGGCGCTGGCCCCGCGGCTGCCCCGGTACCGCTCGGCCAGCCGGTCGGCCAGGCCCAGGTAGGAGACGATGATCTGCTCGCGGATGCCGGGATCGTGGGTGGCGGCGTACTCCCGGAACCAGCCTTCGACACGGTCGACGGCGCGGTCGTCACCGGGGAGGACGTCATTGACGGCAGGGCTCAACCTGGTCGCGTGGACCACTGGTGTCTCCGAGGTCGGTCGTCCACGGGGGCTGGGAGGACGAGGCGAGCTGCACCACTTCTACCCCCGCTCTTCGTGGTCCGCAACCGGAACGGTTGCCGGCGGCCGAGGAGCCATCAGAGCTAGGGGAAGGCGCCGGCCCTCGGGAGCAGCGCCGGGACCTCGTGGCCGAGCCGGTCGCCAAGGAAGGCGGCCGTCGGCAGCAGCGCCTCCAGGTCGTAGCCGGTGTCCAGGCCCATCCGCTCCAGCAGGTAGACGAGGTCGTCGGTGGCGATGTTGCCGGTCGCCCGTGGGGCGAACGGGCAGCCGCCGATCCCGCCGGCGCTGGCGTCCAGCACCCTGGCCCCCAGCTCGACGGCGGCGACAGCGTTGGCGAAGCCGGTGTTGCGGGTGTTGTGGAAGTGGAACCGCAGCGGCGGCTCCTCCCCGACGGCGTCCCGGACCCTGGCCGCCAGGTCCCGGACCTGGGACGGCACCCCGACCCCGATGGTGTCGGCCAGGCAGAGCTCGTGGGCCCCGGCCGCGGCGCCCCTGGCGGCCAGCTCCACCACCCGCTCGGGGTCGACCTCGCCCTCGAACGGGCAGCCGAACGAGGTGGCCAGGGTGAGGGTGGTGAACAGCCCCTTGTCGCGGGCCCGCCCCAGCACCTCGACCGCGGCCTGCATGCTCTCGGAGGTGGTGGCGTTCTGGTTGCGCCGGTTGAAGGTCTCGCTGACGCAGACGACCACGTTGACCTCGTCGACCCCGGCGGCCAGGGCGCGGTCGAGCCCGCGCCGGTTGAGCACCAGGCCGGCGTAGGCGACCCCGTCGGCCCGCGGCACCCGCGCCATCACCGCCTCGGCGTCGGCCATCGCCGGGACCAGCCGCGGATGGACGAACGACACCGCCTCGACCCGGCGCGCCCCCGCCGCGACCAGCCGGGTGACCAGCTCGACCTTGGTGTCGGTGGGCAGGATCACGGCCTCGTTCTGGAGGCCGTCGCGAGGGCTGACCTCGACGATCGTCACGTCCATGGCGTCAGTGTAGGACCGCGAACAGCCGGTACTCGCCGGTCATGCCCCGCAGGGCGTGGGCGCCGCGGTCCTCGAGCACGTAGTCGGACCCGGCGACCAGGTCGTGGACGGTGCTGGACACCAGCACCTCCCCGGCGCCGGCCAGGGCCGCGACGCGGGCCCCGATGTGCACCGCCACGCCACTGAGCTTGCTGCCCAGGATTTCGCATTCGCCTGTGTGCAATCCGGCCCGGATCTCCAGCCCGAGTCGCTTCACGCTGCCGCGGATGGCGGCGGCGGCGCGGACGGCCCGCGCGGGCCCGTCGAAGGCGGCCA
>DATENJ010000380.1:0-6632 GCA_035275125.1 Actinomycetes bacterium
GCTGCCGGCGCCTTCGACGAGTTTGGAGGCGGTGGGGACGACCAGCAGGTAGGGGAGGATGAGCAGGGCGGTGACGACGGCGTAGGTGACGGTCCGGCTGACCAGCCGGTCCAGGTCCCACAGCCGGTAGCGCAGCACCGCCACCGCCACCGTCACGGGCACGCACAGGATCACCAGCGGGTCGAGCCAGGCGCCGCGAAGGTCGCCGAGGGGGACGGTGACCCCGAGCACCGCGATGGCGGCCCCGGTGGCGACCCAGCGCAGCTGCTGGCGCTCGGTCCCCCGCGAGGCCCGGAACCGCAGGACCACGCAGACAAGGGCGGCCAGCAGGGCGCCGCTGTGGAGGGCAAGGCCGGTGGCGGTCACCGCCTTGGCGGCCGAGCCGACGAGGCCCGGCTGCCCGAACGGGTTGTCGAAGGGGACCACGGTGTCGCTGGACTGTCCTGGGATCAGGAAGGCGCCGGCCACGAACATGACCGGACCGGCGACGGCGGCCGCCGCCACCACCCGCCAGCGGCGCGAGCGCAGCCGCCCGTCGGGGACCAGCAGCGCGGGCAGCGTGACGCCGAGGGCGATGGCCGGCGCCCAGACTGTCACCTCGGCCAGGGCGCCGAGCTTGGCGAGCAGGGGGAGCGGGCGCTGGTCGCGGGCCAGCTGGTCGATCCAGGGGCGCAGCGGGATGGCCAGGCTCCAGGTGAGCGCCGAGGCGGCGTACAGCCAGCCGATCGGGTTGGCCGGCCGCCGCAGGGTCAGGATCAGGCCGACGGTCGCGTACCCGAGCGGGAAGCCGAGGGCGTACAGGGCGCCGTCAGCGATGACCTGGGCGGTGAGCGGACGGGTGATCAGCAGCGTGACCACCAGCCCGGCGGCGCAGGCGGTCATGGTGGCCAGCCACAGCGCCACGGCGAGCGCGGTCCTTTTCCGCGGCTGCGGGGTCATCGCATCCTCGAGGTCGGGGTTCCGCCGCCCGCATGCTCCCGGTCGGCCGGTACGGGATCGTTACGGCCCCGAGGCGGTCACAGGAGCTGGGCGATCAGGCTGGCGGCGCGGGTGGCGCCGTCGGTCTCCACCGGGCGGTAGGCGACCTGGCGGCCGATCTCGTCGGCGACGGCGGTGGCGATGACCTCCGGGGTGGCGGTGGCGAAGTCCATCTGGCGGCCGGCATTGTACTGCCGCAGGCGGTGGGCCACGTGGTAGTTCTGCTCGAAGTGGTGGGCGAGCGGGAAATAGAGGAACGGCCGGCCGGCCGCGGCCAGCTCCATGCAGGTGGTCAGGCCTCCCTGGACCACGGCGAGGTCGCTGGCGGCCAGGTGCTGGTAGAGGTTGTGGACGTAGGGGCGGACCTCGAGGCCGTCGTGTGACGGCAGCGAGGCCGGGTCGATCCGCGGTCCGGCGACCACCACCATGCGAAGGCCGGGCACCAGCCGCCTGGCGGCGGGATAGGCGGCGATCACCCGCCGGAGCAGGTGGCCGCCGACCCCCGACCCGCCGACCGTGACGATGCAGACCTGCTCGTCCGGTTGGTAGCCGAGGCGGCGGCGGAGCTCGTCACGGTCGCCAATGGCGGCCGGGTCGAACCCGGTGACGTAGCCCGAGAAGTCGTAGTGGTCCTCGACCCACTCCCGGATCTCCGGCAGGCCGGGACCGAACCGGTCGGGCACGATGTCGGCGGGGTTGCCGACGAACACGGCCCGGTCGCGCAGCCGCGGGAACCGGTCGATGTGCTCGATCATCTCGGCGTTGTAGTCGGCGGTCAGGAAGGCCTCGCGCTCGCCGCCGTCGGGCATGGGCAGCCAGCCCACGAAGTCGGTCAGCCAGACGTAGGCGGCCCGCTTCTCCTCGGGGTTCTCGTGCAGGAAGTAGTCCAGCTCCCAGGCCTCGTCCCCGACCCACAGGTCGTAGGGCTGCTCGCGGACGACGTCGTGGAAGACCATGAAGTTGGCGATCAGGATCTCGTCCATCCGCCTGATCGCCTGGAAGGCGTGCAGGTCGTGCTCGGCCGACTCCCGCTCGATGTGGGCCGACTCGTTGGCCAGCCAGGCGCTGGCCGGGTGGATCCGCTCGCCCTCGGCCTCGAGGACCCGGGTCACCGGGTCCTGGGCCAGCCAGTCGATCTCCAGCCCCGGGACCTGCCGGCGCAGCTCCCGGGCGATGGCCAGGTCCCGGCGGGCGTGGCCGAGCCCGATCGGCGAGGACAGGTACAGGGCCCGCTTCGGCCGGCGCAGGGCCCGGGTCCAGGTCCGCGTGGCCGGAGCCGTCCCGCCCGTCCCGGCGAACTCGGCCACCAGGTTGTTCACCTTGACCGGGTCGCGCACGTGGGGCGCGTGGCCTGCCCCTTCGAGCTGGACCAGCCGACCACCGAGCTCGGCGGCCAGGGCCGCCCCCAGCGCCGGGTCGTCCTGCTGGTCGTCGGTGCCGTTGATCACCAGCACCGGGCAGTGGATCCGCCGGCAGAGGGCCTTCGCCTCCGCCGGGTCGATGATCTTCGAGTCCCAGCCCCGGAACCCGGCGAGGATCGTCTCCATGTCGGTGTCGCCGGCCCAGCCGACACAGTCCTCGATCTGCTTGGTGGAGTGGGGCTCGGTCAGGCAGGTGGCGAAGAAGAACTCGAGGTAGCCAGGCCAGTCGCGCTCCCAGTACCCGCGGGTCTCCTTGGCCCAGCCTTCGTCGGTCCCAGGGTCGGCGTCGAAGGGATACTCACCGTGGCGTCGTTCGGCGAGCGACACCGGCGGCGCGACGAACACCAGCCCGGCGACCCGTTCGGGATGCTCGGCGGCCAGGATCAGCGACTCGCCCATGTCGCACCAGGAGACCACCACCGCCCGGTCGACCCCGGCCGCGTCCAGCACGGCCAGGGCGTCGTCGGCGAACTCGCGCCGGACGTAGGCGTCGTAGCTGCCCGGGCGGTCGGAGCGGCCGTTGCCCCTCGGGTCGAAGGTGACCACCCGGCTGTGCATGGCCAGATACGGGATCTGGCACTTCCAGGACCGTGAGTGGACGATCTCCCAGGTCGGCGGGAGCAGGACGGTCGGCTCGCCCTCCCCGTACCGCTCCCAGAACACCCGCACCCCGTCCCGCTCGACATACCCCTCCACGTCGGGGTAGCGGGCCCGTGACTGCTCGGGGGTCGACAGCAACGTGGTCATGTGGCCCTCCCATGAAGCGATTCGGCGAACTCGCGTAGCAGCAGATTGACCTTGACCGGGTGGCGGGCCTGGGGGCAGTGGCCCCCGCCGCCGATCGTGACCAGCCTGCCGCCGGTCAGCTCGGCCGACGCCGCCCCGACGGCGTGGGGCCGGACCCGGTCGTCGTCCCCGTGGATGACCAGCACCGGGCAGCGGACTGCGCGCAGGACGGCCTCGACCTCGGCCCGGCTGGCCGGCTGCGCACCCAGCTGGGTCAGGACCAGGGTCTCGGCGGTGGTCTCCAGCCCCCACTCGACCATGTCCTCGTGCTGCTTGGTCGAGTGGGGCTCGGAGAAGGCCTGGCCGGCGAAGAACTCGAGAAAGCCACGGTAGTCGCGCCGCCAGTAGTGGCGGTTGAACTTGGCCCAGCCCTCGGTGGTGTCGAGCTCCTCGTCGAACGGGTAGAACGCGTATGGGTGGGGCGGGGCGACGAACGCGAGGGCCGGGTCGATCAGCACCGCGCCGAGGACCCGTTCGGGCCGGGCCGAGGCCAGCTCGACCGCCCAGCGACCACCCCGCGACAACCCGACCAGCACCGCCCGCTCGGTGCCGGTGGCGTCGAGCACGGCCAGGGCGTCGGCGACGTACTCGGCGTCGTCGTAGGCCTCGGCGGCGGCCGGCCGGTCGGAGCGGCCGTTCCCGCGCCCGTCGAAGGTGACCACACGGAGGTGACGGGCCAGGTAGGGGACCTGCGCCTTCCACTGCCGTGAGTGGACGATCGACCAGGCCGGCAGGAGCAGCACCGTCGGCTCCCCGTCCCCGTAGCGCTCCCAGCAGACGCGCACGCCGTCTCGTTCGACCTCGCCCTGCTCGCCAGGGCGGGCGGCACGGGCCGGGTCGCGGGCCGCCGTCGTCAGGTTCATCGCGCCGGCCCTCCGAGCGACTCCACGAAGTCGCGGATGAGCAGGTTGACCCGCACAGGGTCGCGGGCCTGGGGCAGGTGGCCCGACCCGGTCAGGGTGACCAGGCGCCCGCCCGTGGCCTCGGCCAGCGCCGCTCCCTGGGCGTGGGGCCGGATCGCGTCCTCGTCCCCGTGGACCACCAGCACCGGGCAGCGGACGCGGGCGCAGCTCTCCCGGAACCGCTCCAGCCCGCACAGCAGCAGGCCCTGGTGGCTGTCGATCAGGGTCTCGGGAGCGATCTCCAGCGCCCAGCCGACGCAGTCCTCGTGCTGCTTGGTCGAGTGGGGCTCGGTCAGGCAGCGGCCGAAGAAGTAGTCGAGGAACCCCTGGTAGTCACGCAGCCAGTAGTGCTGGTTGTACATGGCCCAGCCCTCGTCGGTGTCGAGCGGCTCCAGGAAGGAGTGGACGTCCCGCTCGGGATGGGGCGGGGCCAGGCCGACGGCCGGGCAGAGGTAGAAGGCCCCGGTCACCCGGTCGGGGTGGTCGGCGGCCAGCAGGGTCGCCCACAGGGCGCCGCAGGACAACGAGACGAGCACGGCCCGCGGCGTCTCGGTCGCGTCCAGCACGGCCAGCGCGTCGGCGGCGAACTCCCGCTCGGAATAGGCGGCGGCCCCGGCCGGGCGGTCCGAGCGGCCGTTCCCGCGCCCGTCGAAGGTCAGCACCCGGTAGTGGCGGGCCAGGTACGGGATCTGCGCCTTCCAGAAGCGTGCGTGCACGATCGACCAGGTGGGCAGGAGGAACAGGGTCGTCTCGCCGTCGCCGTAGCGTTCCCAGAACAGGCGCACGCCGCCGCGTTCGGCGTAGCCGGTGGCATCGGGGTAGCGGGCCCGGGTCTGCTCCTGGACCGTCCGGGCGCCGGAGCGCTCCTCGACCGCGGTCATGGCCGCCCCCGTGGCGCCAGCGATCCGGCGAACTCGCGGATGAGCAGGTTCACCTGGACCGGGTCGCGGGCCAGGACGATGTGGCCGCCGCCCTCGACCACGACCAGGGCGCCGCCGGTCGCCTCGGCCAGGGCCCGGGCCGTGGCCAGCGGGCTGATCCTGTCCCGGTCGCCGTGCACCACCAGCACCGGGCAGCGGCTGGCGGCGCACCAGCCGCGCACGGTGGCCTCGTCTGGCCGGGGAGCCCCCTCCATGGCGATCAGGACCTCGGGTGTCGACTCGAGGCCCCAGCCGACGCCGTCCTCGATCTGCTTGGTCGAGTGCCGCTCGGGGAAGCACTGGGCGAAGAAGAACTCGAGGAAGTCCTCGAAATGGTCCAGCCAGTAGTGCCGGTTGTACTTGGCCCAGCCCTCGGTGGAGACGTACGGCTCGTCGAACGCCGGCCCCTCCGGCTCCGGGTCGTCGTAGGCCGCGAGGGCGAGCGAGGGGCCGACGAAGACGCTGCCGAGCACCCGTTCGGGATGGCGGGCGGCCATCCAGAGCGCCCAGTCGGCGCCCACCGACAGCGACACCAGCACGGCCTGGTCCGTGCCGCTGGCGTCCAGCACCGCGACCGCCGACCGGCCCTCGGCCTCGTAGCCGTAGGGCGCCGGGTCCAGCGGGCGGCTCGAGCGGCCGTTGCCCGGCCCGTCGTAGGTGACGACCCGGAAGTGGCGGGCCAGGTACGGCACCTGCGCCTTCCAGAAGCGCGCGTTGACCACGTTCCAGGCCGGCAGGAGCAGCAGGGTCGGGGAGCCGGCACCGAAGACCTCGTAGTGGAGCTTGACCCCATCATGTTCGACGAAGCCTTCGGCGTCCGGTTCCCGTGCACGCATGGGTCAGCTTGCGCCGTCGTCCCGGTGCCTGACCAGCCGCTTCCTGGTCGCGGCGAGCCGTGCCCGGCCGACGACGGCCGCGGCCGACAGCCAGCTGCCACCAAGCAGGAGCAGGTTGACCAGAGAGTCCTCGCCGGCGTGGTGGGCTAGTGGGTGCACCGTCGTCCCCTTCCCGGTCAGCGGGTGTAGCAGTAGGAGTCGCTGGAGGCGTCGCCGCCTTGGAGACGGGTCTGGTGGACCCGCAGCCCACGGAAGTCGTCCCCGTTGGGGAAGAACCCCGGGTCGGCGGTGAGCCCGCCGGTGTCGATGTCGGCGTCGAGCTTGACCATCCAGGCCCCGACGCCGTCGGGGTAGAAGATGTCGTCCCAGGTGGCGTACAGCGAGTTGGTGACGTAGACCCGGCGGCCGTCGCGGCTGACCTCCAGCATTTGGGGGCCGCCGCCAAGGGGCCGGTCGGGTGCGCTGGGGTGGGCCTGACGCCGGACGATGCCGCCCAGCTTGACCGAGCCGGTCTCGCGGGGGCTGGCGGGGTCGCTCACGTCGTACTGCTTGAGCTCGCCGGTGCCCCAGCACGACACATAGAGCCAGCGGTCGTCCACCGACAGGTCGATGTCGGAGATCAGCGGCGGCACCGCCCCGAACGGCTTGAGGGCCGGTGGCAGCAGGAGGGCGACCGCTGGACGGTGCGCAAGGTGATCACCATCCCGGCCGAACCCGCCGATGCGGACCAGCTGCCACCTGCACTCCAGCCCTTCGGGGCCGTCCCCCCGCTCATCACCGACATCGACC